>JBARBX010000088.1:0-6262 GCA_049793535.1 Steroidobacteraceae bacterium
GACCGCACCCGAGGCGCGGGGAATCTGCGAGGCCTACGGAATCACCATTCCCAAAGAGGGCGTGGCGAAGAACGCCGAGGAGGCGGTCAAGCTCGCTACCGGCATCGGCTTTCCAGTGGTCATGAAAATCGTCTCCCCGCAAATTCTGCACAAAACCGAGGCGGGCGGCGTCATCGTCGGCGTCAAGTCGGCGGATGCGGCCAAGGACGCTTACAGCACCATCATCGGCAACGCCAAGAAGTACGATCCCAAAGCCGAGATTCTCGGCGTGCAAATTCAGCAGATGCTGACCGGCGGCCAGGAAGTCATCATCGGTGCGGTGACCGACCCGGCCTTCGGCAAACTGGTCGCTTTCGGCCTCGGCGGCATTCTGGTGGAGGTGTTGAAGGACATCACCTTCCGATTGGCGCCGGCGACCAACGAGGACGCGCTCTCGATGCTGGACGGCATCGCGGCGGCCGAGATCCTGCGCGGAGTGCGCGGGGCGAAGCCCGTGCACCGCGCGGCTCTGGCGTCGATGATCGAAAGGGTCTCGACGCTGGTCGCGGATTTTCCCGAGATTTCGGAAATGGACTTGAATCCGGTGTTCGCCACGGACCAGGGCGCGACCGCGGCCGACGTGCGCATCGTGCTCGATTTCAATCCGGCACCGCAGCGCGATCGTCCGAGCCAGGCGGCCATCGTCGAGAAGATGACCCGCATCATGAAGCCGAAGGCGGTGGCGGTGATCGGCGCGTCGGCCGAGAACGGCAAGATCGGCAATTCGGTGATGAAGAACTTGATCAATGGCGGCTACCAGGGCGAGATCTATCCCATTCATCCCAGCGCCGAGAACATTCTGGGGAAGAAGGCCTACAAGAGCGTCAAGGACGTGCCTGCCGACATCGATGTGGCGGTGTTCGCCATTCCGGCGAAGTTCGTGGCGGGCGCGCTGATCGAGGTCGGCGAGAAGAAAATCGCCGGCGCCATCCTGATTCCCTCGGGGTTCGCCGAAACCGGCAATGTGGCCGGCCAGAACGAACTGGTGGAGATCGGCCGCAAGTACGGCGTGCGCCTCATGGGGCCCAACATCTACGGCTTCTACTACACGCCCAGCAATCTGTGCGCGACCTTCTGCACGGCCTACGACGTCAAGGGGCATGCGGCGCTGTCGTCCCAGTCGGGCGGCATCGGGATGGCCATCATCGGGTTTTCGCGCTCCGCCAAGATGGGTGTGTCGGCCATCGTGGGAGTGGGCAACAAGTCGGACATCGACGAAGACGATTTGCTCACCTTCTTCGAACAGGACGAGAACACCACCATCATTGCGCAGCATTGCGAGGATCTGAAGGATGGCCGCTCCTTCGCCGAGGTGGCGAAGCGCGTCTCCAAGAAAAAGCCCATCGTGGTCCTGAAGGCCGGCCGCACCAGCATGGGCGCGCGGGCCGCGAGTTCGCACACCGGCGCGCTCGCCGGCAACGACAAGATCTACGAGGATGTATTGAAGCAGTCCGGCGTCATCAGGGCGCGTTCCTTGCGGGACATGCTCGAGTTCGCGCGCGGCATCCCCGTTCTGCCGACTCCGAAAGGCAACAATGTAGTCATCATTACCGGCGCGGGCGGCTCCGGGGTGCTGCTTTCCGATGCCTGCGTCGACAACGATTTATCATTGATGGCAATGCCTGCCGATCTCGATGCGGCGTTCCGCAAGTTCATCCCGCCGTTCGGCGCCGCCGGCAACCCGGTGGACATCACCGGCGGCGAGCCACCGAGCACTTATCAGAACACGGTGCGGCTGGGTCTTTCCGACCCGCGCATCCACGCGCTGATCCTGGGCTACTGGCACACCATTATCACGCCTCCCATGGTGTTCGCGAAGCTGATGGTCGAGGTGGTCGCCGAGATGCGTGCCAAAGGCTTCGAGAAGCCGGTGGTGGCCTCGCTTGCCGGCGACGTGGAAGTGGAGGAGGCGGCGGAGTACCTGTATCAGCACGGCATTCCTGCCTACGCCTATTCCACGGAAATTCCGGTGGCGGTGCTCGGCGCGAAGTTCAAATGGGCCCGCGGCGCAGGTCTCATTCCCGCAACATGAGCGCGCATACATGCATAAATGTGGGCGCGCGAATTTGGCCAAATTGCTACACTGGGTGGACATCCCGCGCAGCAAATCGGGACAGTAGTTTGGGGTCGAGATAAGGAGATTGCACAGGCTGCAGGGGTAATGTGCATTTGCGTCCCAAGGATCGGGGGCGGCCGGACCAGCCTCACAAGTCCGGCCGGTAAGACGTGAGGGTGGGCAGACGACGAGAATGATTCAAACAAACGCGTTTCATGAGGAATCACACAATGCTTAAATTCAAATTGGCAAAGCCTATGCTGGTGGCGCTTGCGGCATGCGCCGCCAGTGTCGCCGTCCAAGGCGTCGTCTTTGCGGACGATGGTCAAACTCAAGCGCTGAAGGACCAGATGCGCATCATGCAGCAGCAGATGCAGGATCTTCAGAAGAAGATCGATGCGCTGTCCAGGAAGCAGGAAGAGGGTCCGCCGGCCGGCGCCGCGCCGTACGTCGGAAAGGCGCCGAAGGAAGCGCCCGCGGAAACGAAATTCGACAAGTTCGTCAAGGGCTTCTACGGCGCACTCGATGTGTCCATCGACGCCACCAGCAAGGGAATGAATGGGATGGTGGCCTACCCGTATAACTTTGGCCCCGGCGGCGGCCCCCCCTACACCATAGGCGGGCCCGCGAAGGCAGGGCCGTACGGCAATGTCGGCTGGATGCCGATGATGTCCAGCAACGGATCCAATGTCGGCTATCGCGGCTCGCATCGGATTCCCAACACCGATGTCGACTTCATCTATCAAGTGTCCACGTCCATCGACATGGCGGCGGCGCCCGGCTTGAACGACACCTGGACCAAGTCCTCGAATCCCGTCGTGGGCGCAGTCGGTCTCGGCGACACCTTTGTGGGCTTCCAGGGCAAGTCCTGGGGCAAGGTGAGGATGGGTGAGATGTACATGCCGTACAAAACCTCGACCGATCGGCTCAATCCCTTCGCCGGCGGCTTGGGCAACTACTCCGTCATCATGGGCAATTCAGGCGGCGACAACCGCGTCGAGTTCGGCACCCGCGCGGACGACGTCATCTCCTATGCCTCGCCCGTCTTTGGCGGCTTCAGCTTCGAAGCCGCCCACTCCTTCGGCCAGCAGGTCGACCCGAACAGCGATCTGCCGCCGTTGGGATCCCCGGACTGCGCGGGAGCGAATAACCCGGGCAGCGGCAACCTGTTCCTGAATTGCGATGACGGCGGATTCAACGGTGCCTGGAGCGGCGACCTGAAGTTCGAGATGGGCGGGCTATATCTGGTCGCGGCCTACGAAGTCCACGACCGGGTGAACCGCAGCAGCGACGGCATCGGCGCCAACAACCCGTACTATGACTACATAGAAGGTCAGGGACCCACCGGGCCGAACGCTGCGATGCTCGACTGGGCGGACTACGAAGCGTATGCCGCCGAGTATCCCACAGCCGCTGTCGCAGGGACACCGGCCTATTCCACGGCCTACGACGTAGCCAATGAATGGGCCATGAAGTTCGGCGGACAATACAGCTTCGAGTTCGGTCTCACGATCTCCGCCCTATGGGAGGGGTTGCATCGCGAGGTTCCCGCGGTGATGGAGTTCCAGAACGAGCGCCAACGAAACGGTGACTGGCTGGCGATCCAGCAGGCGCTGAACGGCGGTGCGGATGTGGTGGCTATCGGCTGGGCGCATGCCACAGCGACCGTGGGAGACCCGGGCGGGCAGCACAACTACAACCCGAATGGCATCGGCGACAACCAGGCCAACATGTACACCGCCCAGTGGTGGCACAAGTTCGACAAGCAGTTGACTTGGTACATCGACGCGGCCGAGACCATCAACGACGGCAATGCGCACTATGACATCGGCGCCGGCGGCCATGGCATCAAGACCGATTGCCACGATGCCACGCACTATCAGTTTGTCGATTACAGCAGCGCGGTCCCGACCACCTGGGGCTGCTGCCACCCGGTTGGCGTCTCGACCGGGATCAATTATAAGTTCTGATCGCCGGTGGGTTTGAGTTGAGGGATTGTGCGATGGTGTGGCGACGGCACTATCAGACGGGGCCACTCCTGGCGGGAACGCTGGGAGTGGCCGCTTTTGGAATACTATCGTCGACTATGGCGCTGTGCGGACCACCATCGAGCGATTTGCGCGAAATCACGGTGACGGCATCCAAACTGTCGGATGCGGAGACGACGGAGAAAGTGGTGACGGCTCTGCGAGAGGATCGCTACATCTTCGGCGATCATGTCGCGGTGACCACCGAGCACGGCGTCGTCAGGCTGGAGGGAATCGTCAGCGACTTGGGCGATCTGTTCCAGATGCTGAGGCTCGCGCGGCGGATCGCGGGCAAGGGGCGGGTGATAAACGCTCTTCGCTACGTTCCTACGGATGATGATTCGGATTGACGGTGATATCTCGAGGAAATCAAGAGGTGAGTAGCATGTTTCCAATCATGAATCGATTCAGGGGTATGGCCATTGCGGCAGCGGTCGCGTGTGTCGTGGTTGCATGCGCATCGGGCCCTCGCAAGAGCGACGCCGAGAAGCAGGCCGACAAGGACATGGTGGATCGCGTTACGGGCGTGCTGAATGGCGACCAGTTGCTGTACGCCCGCCATATCATCGTGCGGGCCGATAGCGGGGTGGTGAACCTCAGCGGCTATGTGTGGACTCAACCGGAGCTCGAAGATGCGATTCGTCTCGCCCAGTCGGTACCGGGCGTCGTCAAGGTGGTCGATACCATGGAGGTCGATCGCGGCGCCCTGCAGGATTCGTCAGTCACGCATTAGTCGAGTCGGACACGATGGAGGGGATGCCTGGCAATGAAGATTGCGATCATCGGGGTCGGGGCGATCGGCGGCTACGTCGGCACGCGGCTGGCGCTCGCCGGCGAGGAGGTGACCTTCATTGCCCGCGGAGCAACCCTCGAAGCACTGCAGGCGCGCGGCATCCGTCTGGTCGCGGCGGACGGCACCGAGGAAGTCGTATCGCGAGTCAAGGCGACTGCCAATTACGCCGCCGCCGGACCGCAGGACATGGTCATTCTGGCGATGAAGGCCCATCAAGTGGCGGCGGTCGCGCCTGACGTCCCGAAGCTGTTCGGTCCCGACACGGTCGTCGTGCCGATGCAGAATGGAATTCCGTATTGGTATTTTCATGCGTATCCGGGGGCGCTTGCCGGCACCCGCGTGCATAGCGTCGATGCCAGCGGATTGATCGCCGACCACATCGTGTGCGAGCGGGTGATCGGCTGCGTCGTGTACCCGGCGACGCACCTGGTCGCGCCCGGAGTGGTCAAGCACATCGAAGGCGACCGCTTTCCGGTCGGCGAGCCGGATGGAACCGCGAGCGAGCGTGTCAAACGCGTGGCCCAATGCTTTACGGCCGCCGGCCTGAAGGCTCCGGTACTCGACGATATCCGCGCCGAGATCTGGTTGAAGCTCTGGGGCAACCTGACGTTCAATCCCATCAGCGCATTGTCCCGTGCGACGCTGGCCGGCATTTGCCAGTATCCGCCCAGCCGCGCGGTCGCGGCCGCAATGATGGCCGAGGCGCAGTGCGTCGCCAACAAGCTCGGCGTCACCTTCCGGGTGTCTCTCGAAAAGCGCATCGCGGGCGCAGAGCGGGTGGGCCACCACAAGACCTCGATGCTGCAGGATGTCGAGGCCGCACGCACGCTCGAAATCGACGCGCTGCTGGGTTCGGTGGTGGAACTCGCGCGCTTGACCGACACAGCGACTCCGCATATCGATACGGTGTACGCGCTGACGAAGCTCTTGGCCAAGACTCTGGAAGAGGACAATGCGCCAAGCGTCGTGAGGTCGTCCGCCGCGTGACTTAAAGCGACTCCTGCCGGCCGCGCCGCGGCCGATTTTCCCATGTGCGATACCCGCCGTACACAGCAATTATATCGCTGAGGCCGAAACATGAACGTTCACGAATATCACGGCAAGGCAATTTGACGCAAGTACGGGGTCGCGACGCCGCGCGGCATTCCTTGCTTCTCCGTGGCCGAGGCGGATTCCGCCGCGCGCGAGATTGGCGGGAAGGTTTGGGTGGTCAAGGCGCAGATCCATGCCGGCGGCCGCGGCAAGGGCGGCGGCGTCAAGGTGGCGAAATCGCTGGAAGAGGTGCATGAATACGCGTCGAACATCCTCGGCATGACGCTGGTGACGCATCAGACCGGACCCGAAGGG
>JBARBX010000089.1:0-3227 GCA_049793535.1 Steroidobacteraceae bacterium
GTGATGCGCCGTTCGCGGCGCATCAGTATCAAGAACAGCGGTACTCCGATCAGGGCGGTGAGCGCGCCCACGGGCAACTGCCGCGGAGCCGCGGCGATTCTTGCCAGAGTATCGGCCAAAGTCAGCAAGGTGCCGCCGAGCAGTATGGAGGCCGGCACGACGATGCGGTGATTGCTGCCGGCGACGAGCCGCACCAGGTGCGGCGTGACGAGACCGATGAACCCGATGCCTCCCGCGGTGACCACCGCGGTGGCCGTCAGCGCGGCGGTTGCGGAGAACAGTGCGATGCGCGCCGGCGAGAGCGCCACGCCCAACGCCTGGGATTCGATTTCACCGCGTGCCAGCACGTTCAAGGTACGCGCTCCGGCGACGGCGAAACCTCCCACGACGAGCAGCAGGCACAATGCCGCCGGCGAGAAGGGCGCAAATGAGAGATCCCCCATCAGCCAGAACAGCATGCCGCGCAGGCGAGTCTCATCGCCCAGGGCGAGCATCAAGCTGACCACCGCCGCGCAACCTGATGCCACCACCACGCCGTTGAGCAGCAGTCTTTGCGGAGTCCAACCCCCGCGTGCGTGAGCGAGCGCGAACACGAGGAGGGTGGCGCCCAAAGCTCCGCTGCCCGCCGCCCAGTCGATGATCAAACCGCCGAAGCCCAGCAGCATCGCCGCAAGGGCCGCTACCGCAGCTCCCCCGGAAATACCGAGCACATAAGGGTCGGCCAGGGGATTGCGCAGCAATACCTGCATAAGCACACCGGCCAGGGCCAGCAGGCCACCGGTACTGAAGGCATTGAGGGCGCGTGGCAGGCGCAGGCCCAAGATAACCTCGCGTACCACCGAATCCCTTCCGCCAAGCAGGGCCGACCACACGCTGTCCAGGTGCAGGGCCGTACTGCCCACCGAGATGGCCAAACCGAGGCTCAACAGGGCCGTTAATGCCAGTAATGGCAGCAGTCTGATGGGTTTCATGTGCCGCGTACCATAGGGCCCCCGCGCGGCGACCACAAGCAGCCGGTGATATGGAACAATTGCGCAATGGCGATCCAACCAACCATCGACTACATCGACAAGGACGGGTTTCGTGCCAATGTGGGCATCGTGCTCACGCGCGGCAGCGAAGTGTTCCTGGGCGGCCGGGTCGGCGGCCGCGGCTGGCAATTCCCTCAAGGCGGCGTCAATCGGGGGGAGCAGGTGGACGAGGCGCTATTTCGCGAGCTCAAGGAGGAAATCGGCCTGGAGCCCGGGGACGTGGAGGTGCTGGGTTCGACCCGAGGCTGGTTGCGCTATCGCCTGCCGCGGCAATATGTGCGCGACCGCTGCATCGGGCAGAAGCAGCGTTGGTACCTGCTGCGGCTGGTCGGGGACGAATCGAAGCTGCGATTCGACTCCACCGCCACGCCGGAGTTCGACCGCTGGCGCTGGGCGGACTATTGGACGCCGGTGCGCGAGGTGGTCTATTTCAAGCGGCGGGTGTACATGCGGGCGCTGCACGATCTGGGTCAGTTGATGTTTCCCGAAGGGTTGCCGCCTTATCCTGCGTGGTGGCCCGAGATAGCGGCGGCGTCCTAGCAGCCAGGTTCAACTTGAGACCGCCTACCCTGGCTTGACTACGGCCAGCAGCACGATGGCGATCAGCAGCAGCGAGGGGACTTCGTTGAACGCGCGGTACCAGCGGGCGCTGCGTGCGTTGGCATCTCGTGCGAAATCGCGCATGAGTTTGTAGCAGTAGCCGTGATACGCAACAACCAGGAGCACCAGCAGGAGCTTGATCCGCAGCCACGGCATCGCGAGATATAGAGGGGCCGCCAGCAACATTGCCGCGCCGAAGCCGACCGCCGCCGCCGCGCCGATGGTCATGAGTCCAAACAGCCGCCGCTCCATGATCTTGAAGCGCTCGATGCTGATCGAGTCCCGGGCGTCTGCGTGATAGACATAGAGCCGCGGCAGATAGAACAGCCCCGCGAACCAGGCGATCACCGCGATGACGTGAAATGCTTTGAGCCAGAGCATGAGGTTGGTTCGAATCCTAACCCGTGCCGGGCAAGCTGTCGCCTTTCGGCGTCGCAAAGAACTGCCTGCGGGGGCCCGGCTTCGTATAATGTCGACTGCTGTTTCACGCGGGTACTCAGGTAGGCTGTTAAGGATGGCGGACAATCCCGGCAAGTTGGTCGTCCGATCGCACGCGCCGAAGCTGCGCGCGGTGTTGCTCGTTCTCGCGGTGCTGCTGGCGGCCGTCCTCTTGTACTCGGCGTTCGAACTCGGCCGATACGATGCCGGATTTCGAGTGGTCGATTCGGTGCGCGGGGCGCTCATCGCGAGTGCGCGCATTCGCGACCTGGAGGCGGAAAACGAAAAGCAGCGAGGCGAGCTGGAAGCCGCCGAGGTGGCCCGGCGCGTCGATCGCGAGGGCTATAAACAAGTCGAGCGCAGCCTCGGGGATATGCAGAGTCAAATTGCGCGCCTGAACCAAGATCTGTCGTTCTACCGCGGCCTGGTTCAGCCGGACTCGCTCATTCATGTGAAAGTGCAGCAATTGCAGATCGTACCGGACGCTGCCGCGGGCCAATACCACCTCAAATTCGTGCTGATGCAAACCGGCAAGCCGGACAAGGAGGTGGCCGGCAGCGCCGTCATCCTGGTCGATGGGCTGCAGCAGGGCAAACCCTTGAGCTTGAGCTTCGCGCAACTAAGTGCGTCCCGGCGTGTGAGCCTGGCATACTCCTTCCGTTACTTTCAGGATTACGACGAGCCCATACAATTGCCCCAGGGGTTCGAGCCGACGCGCGTCGGAGTGGAGATTCACAGCGGCAAAGACAGAGATGCCAGCCACAGCTTTCGACAGGCCTTCGTGTGGAAGGCGCAGGGTATGTCGGTCGAGACCGAGGCTAGCCCCAATCCCGCGGCCAAGGGTGACGTAGATGTTCAAACGGAATCAGAATAAGAACAAGAACGCGAAGATCGACACCTTGATCGGTGCCGAAACGCGCATCAACGGCGACGTCGAATTCGCCGGGGGGCTGCATCTTGACGGCTATATCAACGGCAACGTCAAGGGCCAGCTGTCGGCGGACACCTTTTTGTCGGTGAGCGAAACGGGCTGCATCGAGGGGTCCGTGATCGCCCCCAGTGTCATTCTCAATGGCATCGTCAAAGGCGACATCGAAGCCGGCGATCGGGTCGAACTGGGCGCGAAAGCGCGAGTTCTCGGCAATGTCCACTACACCC
>JBARBX010000090.1:0-2675 GCA_049793535.1 Steroidobacteraceae bacterium
GGCGATGACGACGCGCCATCCTGCCCGGCCGAGAGCGAGCGCAACCGCACGTCCTACTCCGCTCCCGCCCCCCGTCACTATCGCGATTCCACTCATGGGCTCGCCCGAGGCTGCGACCGGCGATGCATCACGAATGCGAGTGCGACGCCGACGAACGGCAAGAGCACGACCTCCTCGATGTTGCGTACGATCAGGGCGCCCGAGAGCAGCGCGCCGAACAGGTAGGAGACCACCACCGAACTTTGGATCTTGACGTCCTTCAGGCCCGACATGTCCCCATTGGCGATGGAATCGGCGATCGTGCCGACCAACTTCGTGAGTGTGGTTGTGAATACGATCGTCGTCAAACTGATCGTTTGACCGATGACGGATTGCAAGCCCATGGCGACGGCGAGCAACAGGATCTGCAGATGATCCGACGGCGCATGCGCACCGTGCGGAGTCACCAGGGCGTAAACAGCGAACAGCAACAGCAGTCCGGCTTCACTGGCGATCAATACGTTGAGCACCTGTTCGCGCGCGTGGCCGCGGCGTTGCAGCACACCCAGGGCGCAGCCCAGCGCGAAGCCGATCAGCGCGATTATCGAGCCCATGGCCGCCTGCGATTCGTGCCGCGCCACATAGTACGCCAGCAGCGCAAAATTACCGGTCATCGCCGACGCGAACACGCCGCCCAAGGTGGCGAAGCTGATGATGTCCACCGTACCCGCCGCAAATGCGGTGAGCAGCAGCATCGATTCGTTGTAGGTAATCTTGATCCTCATGGGGCGTCGATTTGGTAGCCTTTGGCGCGCAACTCATCGAGCAGGCCGCCGGGTTCGAGCAGCATGTCGATGTTCACCACGGCCACCGTAACCCCGTCGTCTTGCAAATACTTCTCGAAGGTGCCGAGCCAGGTTCGGCGCATTCGGGCAATGAGATCCGCGGCGCTTGTCTCGGCATCGAGCGCCGCTCGACAGGCGTCGACTTCCGCCGGCTCCCGTAGCTGCGCGATGCGCTCAACATTGCCTCCCGCCCACGCCTGCGCACGATCGACCAGGCGCGGCAGACCGCTTTCGACGGTCACCAGCGACGCCGCAACACAGGCATTCTCGGTCGCGGGCGGCATGGTCTTCAGGGCATCCAGCACATCGCGCACCCCGGCGATCTTGACCTCCTCGAGGCGCACATCGTGCTTCTTCGCCAGAGTGCGCATGGCGGCGCCCAAATCCACACGCGTGGACAAACCCGCCTTGTGGAATGCGGCCTGCTGCAGGAATGCCGCCGCAACGAGCGGGCGGAAGCGCTCCCATTTCTTGGGATCGTCGGTGTACTTGGACCGTTGCGCGGCGAAGCGCGCATAGAGATCCGCAGGCAGCACATCTTTGAGGCGCTTGCCGCCGCCAACCATCAGCAGATTTCGGTCGGTGATCAGGATCCACAATATCCGGGCAATGCCGATCTCGAACGGCTTTTGCACCAGCACTTGGTTGGTCGTGTTCAGCACCTGTTCCACCTGCTTCGAGCGCCAAGTGATGTCCTTGGGCAGCGGCGACATGCTTCCGAGAATCCACAGCTGCGCCGCGCCGCGATGCACATGCCACATGCCGGGGCCGGTGCGCTCGCCGGTCACCACGATCTCGTCGAGCACTTGCGCAGGCGTCTGCTGCGCGCGGCTCGCGGTCGAGGCGCAGACGACGAGGGCCGCCATGATCATCGCCGCCGCCGCTCGCATGTTCACGTGTCCCGCCGATCCTTCACGCGGCTTGCTTTTCCGGTCGAGCGCGGCAGCGAGCCGCTCACGGCCACGCGGATCTGTGCGGATATTCCAATGTGATCTTTGAGCCTTGCCGCAAGCAGGTGCGCCAGCGCCTGGTGCGCATGAGTCTCGAGTTCCGGGCGAGCTTCCACGGCAATCGCGATCTCATCCAGGCGGCTCGGCCTCGTGACTTCGATCTCGTAATGGGGCGCGAGTCCCTCGCAGCGCAGAATGACCTCTTCAATCTGCGACGGGAACACGTTGACGCCGCGAATGATCAGCATGTCGTCGGTGCGTCCGCCGATCTTCGCCATGCGCCGCATGCAGGTCACCGATCCGGGCAGCAGCCGCGTGAGATCGCGCGTACGATAGCGAATCACCGGCATGGCTTCCTTGGTCAGGGAGGTGAACACCAACTCGCCCTGCTCGCCGTCGGCCACCACATGCCCGCTGACCGGGTCCACGATCTCTGCGATGAAATGATCCTCCCAGATGGTAGGTCCCTCCTTGGTGCCGGCGAACTCTTGGGCGACGCCCGGCCCCATGACTTCGGACAAGCCGTAAATGTCGCAGGCATCGACATTGAACGCCGATTCGATTTCCGTGCGCATCCCTTCGCTCCATGGCTCCGCGCCGAAGATGCCGATGCGCAGCGACGTCGATCGCGGGTCGACCCCCTGCCGCTTGAACTCATCCAGAATGGCGAGCATGTAGCTCGGGGTCACCATGATGATGTCGGGCGCGAAGTCGCGAATCAATTGCACCTGCCTTTCCGTCTGACCGCCCGACATCGGGATCACCGTACATCCCGCGGCCTCGGCGCCGTAGTGCGCCCCCAATCCGCCCGTGAACAATCC
This sequence comes from Steroidobacteraceae bacterium, assembly GCA_049793535.1. GTDB lineage: Bacteria > Pseudomonadota > Gammaproteobacteria > Steroidobacterales > Steroidobacteraceae > Bog-1198. Next base: position 2,596 of record JBARBX010000090.1, read on the forward strand.
ATAGCCGTACGCGACGTGTACCTTCATGCCGGCGCGGCCACCGGCCGCGCGAATCGACCGGGCGACCAAGTTCCCCCAGG
>JBARBX010000091.1:0-3456 GCA_049793535.1 Steroidobacteraceae bacterium
CCTCGCTGTTCGACGGCCACGACGCCTCGGTCAACATCATGCGGCGCGTGCTGCAGGCCTCGGGCGCGGAGGTCATCCACCTGGGACACAACCGCTCGGTGCAAGAGATCGTCAACGCCGCTCTACAGGAAGACGTGCAAGGCGTCGCGGTCACCTCATACCAGGGCGGTCACGTCGAATTTTTCAAGTACATGATGGATCTGCTGCGCGAGCACGGCGGCGACAACATCAAGGTGTTCGGCGGCGGCGGCGGCGTCATCGTGCCCGCCGAGATTCGCGAGCTTCAGAGCTACGGCGTGACCCGCCTGTATTCCCCCGAGGACGGCGCGAAGCTGGGCCTGCAAGGCATGATCGACGACGTCATCCGCTCCGCCGACTACGACCTCGCCGCGCTCGCTCCCGCGGAGACCGAAGCGCTGGAGGCGTTGCGCACGGGCGGTCGCCGGCAGCTCGCGCGGGTGATCACGGCGCTCGAGAACCGGACCTATTCGATGCGAGTGCGCCAGGCCGTGCTGCAGGCGGCCGCCGGCAACAAGACCCCGGTGCTCGGCATCACGGGAACCGGCGGCGCGGGGAAGTCCTCGCTGACCGACGAGCTCATTCTGCGTCTGCGGCTCGACCAACAAGACGCGCTGCGCATCGCCGTCATTTCGATCGATCCGTCCCGCAAGCGCACCGGCGGTGCACTGCTCGGCGACCGCATTCGAATGAATGCGATCGATTCCGACAGGATTTTCATGCGTTCGATGGCCACGCGGGACACCGGCACGGAGATCTCCGCCGCGCTGCCGGAAGTGCTGGCCGCATGCAAGATCAACGGCTTCGATTTGGTCGTGGTCGAGACCTCCGGCATCGGCCAGGGCGAGTCCGCGATCGTTCCGCTGGTCGATGCCTCGCTGTACGTCATGACCCCGGAATTCGGCGCGGCTTCGCAGCTCGAGAAAATCGACATGCTCGATTTTGCCGACTTCGTCGCCATCAATAAATTCGACCGCAAAGGCGCCGAGGATGCGCTGCGGGACGTGCGCAAGCAGTACCAGCGCAACCATGAGCTGTTCGCCCAAGCGCCGGACGGCATGCCGGTGTTCGGCACCATGGCCTCGCGTTTCAACGATGACGGCGTCACGGCGCTGTATCAGGCGATTCTGCCGCGTCTGACGGAGGCAGGGTTGAAGCTGGGCCCGCCGCGGCTGCCGCGGGTGTCGGTGAAGGTGTCTTCGCGCGGCCGCGCCATCGTGCCGCCCGAGCGGGTGCGCTACCTGGCGGAGATTGCCGAGACGCTGCGCGAGTTTCACCACGAGGTCAGGCGCCAGACGCGGCTGGCGCGCGAGCGCCAGTCGTTGCAAACGTCCAAGGAATTGTTTGCGGGGTCGGGTCGGCCGGTGGCGGGCTTCGACGAGCTGATCGCTGCCAAGGCGGCCGAACTCGATCCGGCCGCGGCCCGACTGCTTGCGCAATGGCCGAAGACCCAGGAGCTGTACGCGCAGCCCGAGTACGTGGTGAAGATCCGCGACCGGGAGATCCGCACCCAGCTCACCCACGATTCGCTGTCGGGCACGAAAATCCGCAAGGTGGCGCTGCCGCGCTTCGAGGACAACGGTGAGATCCTGCGTTTCCTGCTCAAGGAGAACGTGCCCGGCTCCTACCCCTACACGGCGGGCGTGTTCGCTTTCAAGCGCGAGGGTGAGGATCCCACGCGCATGTTCGCGGGCGAGGGCGATGCCTTCCGCACCAATCAGCGCTTCAAGCGGCTGTCCGAAGGCATGCCGGCGCACCGCCTGTCCACCGCCTTCGATTCGGTGACCCTGTACGGCTGGGATCCTGCCCTGCGCCCGGACATCTACGGCAAGGTGGGCAACGCCGGGGTGTCGATCGCGACGCTGGACGACATGCAGGTGCTGTACTCGGGCTTCGATTTGTGCGCACCCACGACCTCGGTGTCCATGACCATCAACGGGCCTGCACCCATGATTCTGGCCATGTTCATGAATACCGCCCTCGATCAGCAAGTCGACAAGTTCCAGAGTGAAAACGGCCGTGATCCCACCGCGGACGAATATCAGAAGATCCGGGCCTGGACCTTGTCGACGGTACGCGGCACGGTGCAGGCGGACATACTGAAGGAGGACCAGGGTCAGAACACCTGCATATTCTCGACCGAATTCGCCCTGAAGATGATGGGCGACATGCAGGAATACTTCGTGCACCACCAGGTGCAGAACTTCTACTCGGTCTCGATCTCCGGCTATCACATCGCCGAGGCCGGTGCGAATCCCATCTCGCAGCTCGCGTTCACTCTCGCCAACGGCTTCACCTACGTCGAGTCCTACCTGGCGCGCGGCATGCACGTCGACGATTTCGCTCCGAACCTGTCATTCTTCTTCTCCAACGGCATGGATCCGGAGTATTCCGTGATCGGCCGCGTCGCGCGCCGCATCTGGGCCGTGGCCATGAAGACACGCTACGGTGCCAACGAACGCAGCCAGAAACTCAAGTACCACGTGCAGACATCGGGGCGTTCGCTGCACGCCCAGGAGATGGCGTTCAACGACATACGCACCACTCTCCAGGCGCTGTGCGCCATCTACGACAATTGCAACAGCCTGCATACCAATGCCTACGACGAGGCCGTCACCACGCCCACCGAGGAGAGCGTGCGCCGCGCGATGGCGATTCAGCTCATCATCAATCGCGAATGGGGTCTGGCCAAGAACGAGAACCCCAATCAGGGCAGCTTCATCGTCGAGGAGCTGACCGATCTGGTCGAAGAGGCGGTGCTCAAGGAATTCGACGCCATTGCCGAACGCGGCGGGGTGCTCGGCGCCATGGAGACCGGCTATCAGCGCGGCAAGATCCAGGAGGAGTCGCTGTACTACGAACGCCGCAAGCACGACGGCAGCTACCCCATCGTCGGGGTCAACACGTTCCAGAATCCGCATGGGCAGGCCGCGCCGGAGAGCATCGAACTGGCGCGCTCCACCGATGCCGAGAAGCGCTCGCAGCTCGAGCGTCTCGAGCGGTTCCAGCAAGCGCATGCCGGGCGGACGCCCGAACTGCTTCAGCGCCTGCGGCGCACGGTCATCGACGGCGGCAATACCTTCGAAGTGTTGATGGACGCCGTGCGCGGCTGTTCCCTCGGCCAGATCACCCACACTTTGTACGACGTCGGCGGGCGCTACCGCCGCAACATGTAGGCGCCGAGGGCGATGAACGACTACCAGGCGCCGCTTGCGGACATGAAATTCGTGCTGCGCGAATTGGTGGATCTGGAGCTGCTCGCGCAGCTGCCGGGTTTCGGCGATGTCACACCGGACGTGGCGGACGCGGTGCTGGAGGAGGCCGCCAGATTCGCCGGCGGGGTTCTCTCACCGCTCAATCGCAGCGGCGACTTGGAAGGCGCGCGCTGGGAGGATGGCCGGGTGCTGACCGCCGCCGGCTGGAAGCAAGCCTATGCGC
>JBARBX010000092.1:0-2868 GCA_049793535.1 Steroidobacteraceae bacterium
CACGTGATAGGTGAGCGGCAATCCGCCGCGCCAGCCGGCCGGCGCCACGCCGCCCGCGAGGGCGGCCAACAGCGGCTCCGCGGCCGCGTAGGAGATCGGCAGCACGGGGATTTTGAGGATGGTCTTGGCATCTTTGATCGCAAGTCTCGGCGCCCCCTGCGTCGCGCCCACGCCGGGAGTCAATGGATCGCCGGAATACAGCACCAGATCCTGCACCGAACCGCGCTGCACGGCATCGCGCGGCCTGAAGCCGCCCTTCGGGTAGATGTCGCCCTTGCCATAGCCGTCGTCGCGCGGGTCGGAATAAATCAAGCAGCCCACAGCCCCGTGTTCATAGGCCAGTTTGGGCTTGAGGCCGCGCCAACCGCCGCCGTAGCGCGTCAGTACGATGCGCCCCTTGACGCTGATGCCGCGCCGCTCGAGTTCCGCGTAATCGTCGGGCATTCCCTGGTTGACGTAGACCAACTCCGCGGTCACGTCGCCGTCGGCGCCGTAGACGTTGTAGGCCGGCAGCTCATCCTGGGTCTTCGAGGACGTGCGGTCGCCTGCGATCGGCGGCTCGGTCAGGCGCGCGACGAAGTGCGTCGGCGCGACCAGCTCCACCGAGACCGTGCGCGGCGTCGGATACAGCACCGAGAAGGTCTCGATGGAGGCATCCCAGCCCCATTCGCGAAATTTCTGGAGCTCGAATTCGGCATTTGCCTTGTCGTGAGCCGAGCCGACGTGATTCGGCTCGGAGGACATCTGCTCCATCCACGCGCGCAGGTCCGCAGCGGACAGGTCGGAGTCGAATCGCTGCTCGAGCTGCGCCTCGGCGGCGGCCGCGGCCGCGGAGAAGCCCTGTATGTTGGCGGCATCCAGCGCCGGATCGGCGGCCGCCGACAGCGTCGCCGTGCAGAGCACGCAGGCGGTCAGCGCCCCGCAAAGGCGCATCGGCGCGGCCCATCGATATTTCGCGGCTGCCATTGTTCTCTGTCTCCTCGAGGGTTGCGGTCCGGAACGGAATCTATTCGCGGGTGCCCGTGCCGCGGTTCAACAGCGTGACCGTCAGGGCGAACATGCCGGCGGCCGCGCCAATCATGATCCCATAGGCAAGGCGCAGATCCACGTCCGAGGTGCCGAGAAAGCCGTAGCGGAAGGCGCTGACCATGTACAGGATGGGATTGGCGTGCGACACGAAGTGCGCCCAGTCGGGAAGCATCGTGATCGAGTAAAAGACGCCGCCCAGGTAGGTAAGCGGCTGCAGCACGAAAGTCGGGAACCAGGAGATGTGGTCGAAATTCTTGGCGAACAAGGCGTTCAGCAGCCCGCCCAGGGCGAATACCATGCTGGTGAGCAGCACCGCCGAAATCACCGCAAAATAGTGCGTGATATGCAGGCGCGTGAAGAACAGCGACACCAGCGTCACCACCGCTCCTACCAGCACACCGCGCAGCATGCCGCCGCCCACGTAGCCGGCGACGATCAGCCAGTTGGGCAGCGGCGCAACCAGCATTTCCTCGAGGTGCTTGCCGAACTTGGCGCCGAAGAAAGACGACACCACATTGCCGTAGGAGTTGGTGATCACCGTCATCATAATGAGGCCGGGCGCGATGAACTGCATGTAGTCGTAGCCGCCGACCTGGCCGACACGCCGGCCGATCAAACTGCCGAAGATGATGAAGTACAGCGTGGCGGTGACCGCCGGCGGCACGAGCGTCTGGCCCCAGATGCGCACGATGCGGCTGAATTCCCGGATGATGATGGTTTTGAAGCCGACCCATTCGGCCATTGCGCGCGATTGGGACATGGATCAGGACGCCGGCACGGCCGTGGCTCCGGCGGCGGCCGAGGCGCGTTGAGCCGAGGCGCTGCCGTCGACCAGGCGGATGAACAATTCCTCCAGGCGATTGACCTTGTTGCGCATGCTGGTGACCGCGATTCCCTGCGCCGACAGTTGCGCGAATATGTCGTTGAGGCTCTGCGACTTGGACATTTCAATTTCCAGAGTATGCCCGTCGGAAAGCACGGCGGTGAATCCCGACAGGTGCGGCGCCGTGCTGCGCTCGTCGCGCAGGTTGAACACGAAAACTTCAGTCTGCAGCTTGCGCAGCACGTTGGCCATGGTGTCGCGCTCGATGATGTTGCCTCCCTCGATGATCGCGACGTTGCGGCACAAGTTCTCGGCTTCCTCCAGATAGTGCGTGGTGAGAATGATGGTGGTGCCGGCGTCGTTGATGCCGCGCAGGAATTCCCACATGGAGCGGCGGATCTCGATGTCGACCCCCGCGGTGGGCTCATCGAGGATCAGCAGCTTCGGTTCGTGCATCAAGGCGCGCGCAATCATCAGGCGCCGCTTCATGCCCCCGGACAGCGAACGCGCGATCGAGTTGCGCCGGTCCCACAATTGCAGCTGCTTGAGATATTTCTCCGCGCGCTGCTTCGCCAACGGCCGCGGTATCCCGTAGAACCCGGCTTGATTGACGACGATGGTGAAGCAGGTTTCGAACATGTTGAAATTGATTTCCTGCGGCACGAGGCCGATGCAGGATTTGGCCGTTTCGAGTTCCCGATCGATGTCGTGGCCGAACACCAGGACGGTGCCGCTGGTCTTATTGACGAGCGAGGTGACGATGCCGATCGCCGTGGTCTTGCCGGCGCCGTTCGGACCGAGCAAGGCGAAAAAATCGCCCTCGTCGACCGTCAGGTCGATGGCCTTGAGCGCTTGGATCCCGTTCTTGTAGATCTTGGTGAGCTGGCGAAGGACTAGGGCTTTCATACGAGCCGCGTAGCCTAAACCTCGCGAGGCCTCTGCTGCAACGCCAATCAACGCCGCGGCCATATTCTCAAGGGCGGGGCAGCCGCGCCGCGGCGGCGAGTTGCAGCCCG
>JBARBX010000093.1:0-3515 GCA_049793535.1 Steroidobacteraceae bacterium
GGATGATACAACACCGCGGCGGCGACTCCCGTCTCCTCGATCACGGAATTCTTGAACAACAGCGCCGCCACCCAGCGCAGATCCACCGCGTCGGGCTTGACCGCCCGGCCGCCGACGACAATGCCCGCGTTGGCGGCGAAATCCGCGATGGTATCGAACACCTTGCGCGGCGCCCGTGTGTCGCGGTCGAATTGCTCGATGCGGGCATCGATGATCTCGAGCGCGGGAGTGACATAGTCGGTGGCCCGCAGCACATCGAAGATCGTCACGGCGGGTCCCTGTAAAGGCGACAGCAGAACGAATGCCAGCTCGACTTCCACGCGCGGCGCGATGAAGCGCTCGATCGGTATGTCGCTCCCGGTCGCGAAGAACATGTCGTCCATCAGCGGCGCAAAATCCGGTTCGGTGATCTGAGAGGCCTGTTGCATGGCGCGCGACGTGAGCCCGATCTTGCGGCCCTTGACACTGCGCCCGTCCGCGATTTCCATCCTCACCCATTCGCTTTGGATGGCGTAGCCGTCCTCGATGGTCATGCCGGGATGTTCCGCCGAGAAATGCCGTAGCTGGGTGCGGCTCTTGCGCGCCTCGTACAGGCGCCGCGCCAGCGATCGGACGGTATCGGAGGGCAACATGGATTATTTCGCCTTGAACCGCGCGTGCAGGTTGTTGTGCTTGAGAGTGCCGGACTCGCTGAACTCGCAGAGTTCGAGCGACAGCGCGAGTCCCGCCTTGCCGAACCGCTCCGCAAAGTGCGACTTCATGACGTCGAACAGGCCGGCGCAGGTGGCAGCTCTCGCGGTATCGCTGCGTCCTGCGCCGATTTTCAAGACCGCATGCACGAATCCGGCGTCGCTCATCGAGCCGTCGGCGATGCAGAAATCCTCGCAGGCGACGGCGCGCACGCGAACGCCGCCGGGCGGAAACAGCGCTTCTCCCTCGATTCGCAGCCGCGTCATATATTGCGCGAGCTCGCGGCAGAGCTCGCCGATACGGCCGTCGGCGCGCAGGTTCGCGCTGTATTCCAATGTCATGTGCGACATGTGGTGATGTCCATGGTGCCGACGGTACAGCCCACCGCGAAAATCGGAATCGGCCGGTAGTACCGCACCCTTCCCGGGCCTTGCGCGGCTGCGGCGACGCTGATGAAGGTGCGGATCTCGAATCCTCCCTGGCCGGCGTCCCGGTAGGTTGCCTCGTCGGTGTAGGACAGGAGCGCCGCCTTGTCATTGGCCTGCCAATGCCGCAGAAATTCCCGGTCCCAGTTCTCGTTGATCTTGCCCGAGTCCGGGGTGGCCGGCCAATGCGATATGCCGCCGGTGCCGACCAGGGCGATTCGTTCCGGAGCAAGGTCCGCGGCACGGCGCAAGGCCTCGCCGAGTACCCACGCGCGGTGCAGGGGCGCCAACGGCGGTCCCTGGCAGTTGATGTTCACCGGGATGATGGGCAGATCGAACCTCGGTGTCAGAAAGCTCAAAGGCACCATGATGCCATGGTCGAACTTCCACTCCTCGGCGTAGGCCAGATCCACGCTCTGCATCATTTCGAGGATCAGCCGCCGCGACAGCGGCGCGTTGCCCGGAACGGCGGTGCGGGGAATACCCAGCCACTGCGGGTCCTCGATGGGACCCTGGTAACTGTCGGCCAGCCCTATGGCGAACGCCGGCATGTTGTTCATGAAGAAATTCGCGAAATGTTCGGCGGCGACCACGATCAAGGCGTCGGGTCTCGCCGCCGCAAGATCGTCGGCCATTCCCCGAAAGGCGCCATGGAACTCCTCGACGATGCTGCGATCGGCCAGGTGCGCGCGTCCGGTGATGCCGGGAGCATGGCTGCAGATGCCGGCGAAAACGAGGCTCATACTTTCCGCAGCTCGCCGTCCAATCCGGTCGTCATGGCGTAGATGCCGGCGCGCACCGGCCCGTGACGAGCGACGCCTGCGCGCATGGCGGCGATGTAGTCGGCCCACGGCATGCCGAGGAACGCGGCAAAGTGCATGAGTAATTGTCCGTTGGCGCCGAGCACGTAAATCAAACCGATGTCTCCCGTCTCGAGCGCACGGCGCTCCTCGCCGCCGAGCTCGTAGCGGCCAAGCACCATCGGGGCATCCGCGCGAAATCGTTCCTGCAGCTCAGGGTCGCGATTGATGTCGAACAGAAATTTCTGCATCTGGTAGAGGCTCATGGATAAAGTCCGGTCCGGCGCTCAGGCACCGTAGCGAGGAATGAGATGCGACCCCAGGCTCACGCACACATTTTTGGGTTCGAGGAACACCTCGTAGCTCCACGTTCCGCCTTCGCGGCCCACGCCTGAGGCCTTGGTGCCGCCGAAGGGCTGGCGCAGATCGCGAACGTTCTGGCTGTTCACGAAACACATGCCGGCCTCGATGGCGGCGGCCACGCGATGGGCCCGCCCGAGATTCTCGCTCCACACATAGCTGCTGAGGCCGTACGCGACGTCGTTGGCCTTGGCGATGGCGTCGGCCTCGTTCTCGAACGGAATCAGACAGGCGACCGGCCCGAAAATCTCCTCCTGGGCTATCGCCATGCGATTGTCGACATCGGCGAACACCGTGGCCTTGACAAAATTGCCCCGCGCCAGCGGGCCGCTCGAGAACGGCGCGTCCGAGCCGCCGCACATCAGAGTCGCGCCCTCCTGGGACCCTAAGTCGATGTAGCGGCGCACTTTCTCCAAGTGATTCGCGCTGATCATGGGTCCAATGACGGTGGTCTCGTCGAGCGGATCGCCGACCGCGATGCGCTGCGCACGTTCGGTGAAGCGGCGCACGAACTCGGGATAGATCGATTTCTGCACCAGGATGCGCGAGCCGGCCGTGCAGCGCTCGCCGTTGTTGGAAAAGATCATGAATAGCGCAGCATCGAGGGCGCGCCCGCGGTCCGCATCATCGAACACGACGAAAGGGCTCTTGCCGCCCAATTCCATGGAGAATTTCTTGAGGCCCGAGGCCTTCACGATGCGGTTTCCTGTGGCCGTCGAACCGGTGAAGGAAATCGCCCGCACGTCGGGATGCCTGCACAGGGGTTCACCCGCTTCCACTCCCAACCCATGAAGGATGTTGAGAACGCCGGCGGGTATCCCCGCCTCCAAGGCCAACTCGCCGAGGCGCGCGGCCGACAGCGGCGATAGCTCGCTCATCTTGAGCACGGCGGTGTTGCCGAAGGCGAGCGCCGGCGCGACCTTCCATGTCGCGGTCATGAACGGCACATTCCAAGGCGAGATCAAGGCGCAGACGCCCACGGGATGAAACAGCGTGTAGTTCAAGTGAGTGGCCGTGGGGTAGGTGTGGCCGTCCACCCGCACGCACATTTCAGCGAAGTAGTAGAAATTGTCGGCGGAGCGCGGAATAAGCTGCTTCGCGGTCTGCGCGATCACTTGGCCGGTATCCCGCGTTTCCGTGTCGGCGATGCTCGAAACGTGCTTCGCGATCAGATCCCCAAGCCTGCGCAAGAGCGCCGCCCGCTCGCCCGCGGCTCTGCCCGCCCAAGCCGGGAACGCCG
>JBARBX010000094.1:0-2572 GCA_049793535.1 Steroidobacteraceae bacterium
TCGTGGTCAACGACCGCAACTCAGGTCCGCTCAAGGTCCTCGCCAATACGGCAAGCGGCTACGACTTGGAGAATCTGTCGGAATTCATACGCAGGATCAAATCGCAGTACCCGCAAATGAGCGAGGCGACCATCCTGTCAAGCCCCAATACCAGCTACGACACCCTGGTGCAGGTCATGGACACGGTGCGCGTGTACCAGCTCCCGGTTGCGCCATTTTCGAAGGCGGAGCTGTTTCCGGACATCTCCATCGGGGATGCGCCCACATGACGTCCTATCGAATCAAGCGCCACCGCCAGCGCCGCCACGGAGCGAATCATTTCGCGCTGATTCCGTTCATCGACATGATGACCATCCTGGTGGTGTTCCTGCTCGCACATACGGCGGAAGTGGACATCCTGCCGAACACCAAGAACATCTCGATTCCTCAATCCTTGTCCGACCGCAAGCCGAGCGCCGCCGTGGTCGTCATGGTCACCAAGGATTCGGTGTACGTGGACGGTCAGTTGGTCGGTTCCGTGAACGACGTCGCCGCCAATCGGGGAACGTTCTTCGCCCCGCTCAAGGCGGCCTTGATGGCGCAGAACGACCGCAGCTTGCGCACCGCGCAGCAAACCGATGCCTCCAAAAGGGAAGTGACCATCATGGGGGACAAGAGCACGCCGTACAGCGTGCTGAAGAAGATCATGATGAGCTGCAGCGAAGCCGACTACGGCAAGGTGTCCTTCGCGGTAGTGGAACGTGAAAGGGCGGCCACCTGATGACAGCCGCGAACCCAGCACAGCGCGCACCCACCACCCTCGCACCGTACTACCGGCGCTATGAATTGCCGTGGTCGCCGTCGGAGGAAATGGAACGGCGCTTCCGCACCATTCTGCGCAACCTCGCGATCGTGTTCGCCATCATCGCCATCATCATGCCGTTTCTACCGCGCCATCAGATCGTGGTGAACACCGACTCGCTGCCGGAGCGAGTGGTGCAATTGGTCATGGAGCCGCCGCCGCCGCCACCGCCGCCGCCCAAACCGGAGAAGCCGACGGAAAAGGCGCCGGTCCAACCCAAGCCGGTCGTGCCCGTGGATCCGCGCGTGAAGGCGGCGAAGACGGCGCAGGTGTTCGACCAACTTGCGGCGCTGCGCGACGTCGACCTGGACAAATTTCAGAAGAACCAGCAAAAGACCACCGACCCGGGCGACGTGAGCGTCGTGAGCCGCAACATCATTTCATCGAAGGTCGGGGGAACCAGCGGAGGCATCAGCGCACCCACCAGCAGCGGTCTCGCGGCGGGCTCCGGCTCGCTCCGAGGCATCTACACCACTCAGGTGAAGGATCCGAACATGGGCGCTTCCGGCCAGGGCGCCACGCGCGCCGGCGGCAGCGGCAAAGCCTCGCGCAGCGCGGACGAAATCGCCCTGGTATTCACCAAGAACAAGGGCGCGATCGACTCCATGTACGCGCGCGCCCTGCGCGACAATCCGGCGCTGCAGGGCAAAGTGGTGCTCGAACTGACCATCGCCCCGTCGGGCGAGATTACCGCGGCGCGAATCGTCTCGTCGGACTTGGGCGACAAGGAATTCGAAAGCAAGCTGCTGGCACGAATCCGCCTGTTCAAGTTCGAGGCGAAGGATGTCGCGACGCTGACGGCCACCAAACCCATCGACTTCTTCCCCGCCGGATGAACATTCAATCCGAAATCGAGTTTTTCAGCGATCTCGGCCTGGTCGACAAGGCGCGGTTCATCACGCGTCTGATGTACGAGGTCGCGGAGGAGGCCAAGGTGGGCGCGGGCGACGGCGGCGACGCGATGCGCCTGCGCTTCGCCAACGAAATGAACCAGCGCCTGGCGCGCTTTGCCTACCAGTTGCTGGGCGAGGACATCTCGCGCCCGCAGGATGACGTCATGATTCGCATGCTGCTGGGTACGCGCGCCGACAAGAACGCCGAGCGCATCATGCAGAATGCCTACCGCCGCGTGCTCACGGGCTTCGAGAGTTTCGACACCACGGTGTTGCTCAATCCTCGCTAGGGTCCGTCCGGAAGCCCTTATACATTCGCGGCGCGGCGCTTGGGCTCCGTCTGCGTAGTTCCCGCGGCATCCGTCTCGAACAAATGCAGCAATTGCTCGGCTGATTCCCGAGTGGTCTGCAAGAACTTGTTTTCATCGTCCTTTACCGCCTGCTGCTTCGCCATGGTCGCCTCGTCGTGGACACGGAACTTCCGCACCGTATCGACGGCTGCCGATTTCGACAAGCCCAGGGTCTCGAGCACCTTCTCGGACATCTCGAGGCTGGATATCAGCGTTTCGCGAATCGTGTAGCGCACGTCCAGATCCATCAGCCGGAACGCGTGCTGCCGATTGCGCGCGCGCGCGAAGATCTTCAAGTGCGGGAAATGCTTGCGGATCAACTCCGCGGTGCGCACGGAGGCCTCCACGTCGTCGATGGCGAGCACGAAAACTTCCGCATTCTCGGCGTGCGCGGCGCGCAGCAATTCCAGCCGCGACGCATCCCCGTAGAACACCCGATTGCCGAAGCGGCGCAGAAAATCGACCTGGGTCTGATTGGCCTCGAGGGC
>JBARBX010000095.1:0-1543 GCA_049793535.1 Steroidobacteraceae bacterium
GCGCGGCGGATGCGAAGTCGCTGGCCGAAGCGCGGCCGGATTTCTCGTTGATCACCTTCAACTCTGTCGGCGTCGGCTGGCCGTGGCAGGAACACGCCTGGCGCGGGCTTCAGGAGCCGCAAGATCCGTGGACCCTGCCGCACGCCAAAAGCCCGCCCAGTCCGCCTGTCGCGCAAGCGATCCGTCCGTCGCAGGACTTGGCTCTGCTGGGGCCCGGGCTCTGGGCACTGGCTTCATGGCGCTTGATTCCCGCGCCGCAGACGGACAGCGGCGGAGAGCGGCTGTCGCAGCCTGATTTCGACGATTCGACTTGGTACGCGGCGGTCGTGCCCGGCACCGTGCTGAGCACTTTGATTGCTCGCGGCGTCTATCCCGATCCCGACTACGGACTGAACAATCTCGCGATACCGGACTCGTTGAGCAGGCAGGACTATTGGTACCGCAGCGAGTTCGACGTGCCCGCCGCGTCCGAGCCCAAGGAGTACACGCTGACCTTCAAGGGCATCAACTATGGCGCCGAAGTGTGGTTGAACGGCGAGCGCCTGGGGAGCATCAAGGGCGCGTTCATCCGCGGCATTTTCAACGTCACCGGTAAATTGCGGCCGGGCCGGCGCAATGCGCTGGCCGTGCGAGTGTCGCCGCCGCCCCATCCGGGCATCCCGCATGAACAGTCGATTGCGGCCGGGCCCGGCGAGAACGGCGGCAGTCTGGCCATCGACGGGCCCACTTTCATTGCCACCGAAGGTTGGGATTGGATTCCCGGGATCCGCGACCGCGACACTGGAATCTGGCAGGAAGTGGATCTCGCCGCCACCGGCACGCTACGCCTGCTCGACCCGCACGTGGTCACGCGCCTGCCGTTGCCACGCACCGACGCAGCCGATGTCACCATCGTCGTTGCCGTCGACAATCTCGGATCAACCGCCCATAGGTCCACGCTGACCGCTCGATTCGGTGCCGTCACCGTGCAGAAGGCGCTGATCCTGGCTCCCGGCGTCACCGAGGTCAGCCTCGAACCGCGGGAATTTCCGCAGCTACATGTGGCATCTCCGCGCCTATGGTGGCCGAACGGCTACGGGCCGGCGAATCTGTACCGGCTCAAACTGGAGGTTTCGGCCGAGGGCGCGCCATCGGACCGGGCCGAGCTCAATTTCGGAATTCGTGAATTGACGTACGAGTTGTCGCTGTTCGACTCGAGCGGCCGATTGCGGCGCGTCGAGGTGGATCCGACCCTGGGCACATCTTTGGGCCAGCGCTTGGTCGACGTTCGTCATGAAGGGATCAAACGCACGCCGACCGGATGGGCCGAGTCTCTGACCCCTGCGGGGGAGAGTTCGCCGGCGGTGCGCCCGGTCTCGAGCGAATCGTTGACGCCGTATCTCGCCATTCGCGTGAACGGCGTGCCGATCGCGGCGCGCGGCGGCAGTTGGGGGATGGACGATTCGCGCAAACGCATTTCACGGACCCGGCTGGAGCCGTTTTTTCGGCTGCAGCGCGCCGCCAACCTCAACATCATCCGCAATTGGCTCGGGCAGAATACCGA
>JBARBX010000096.1:0-1996 GCA_049793535.1 Steroidobacteraceae bacterium
GCCTTTCCCCGCTTCTACGAAGTGCATGCGTAAACCGTCCAAGTCCGCTCGATGGTGTTGGATCATCGATAAATCGGCGTTCATCACGAACTCTCCTGACGAAAATGATGAAGTATCTCTTGGTGCCAAAAGGCGTTGCCCCTCTAACGATCCTCTTGCAGCTATTCTGCTGCGCCATCGGGACGAGTCGTCTCCTCGAGCGTGAAGATGAAAGACTCGTATGGTTTACCGGTCGCTTGCTGCAGGCCCATCTCACAAGTCCGGTTTGCTGAAAGGTAGACATCGGCGGGATGCGCGTCTAGATAGGCCTTCTCCTCGCGTGTAGCCGAGACAACGAGTTCAGGGTGCAGTAAGCCGCGATCGCCGGCGGTTCCGCAGCACGTTGTTCCAATTGGAACGATAACGTCGTCGGCGACAGCCCTGGCGATCTCGATGAATTTCTCCTCGAGACCTAGATGGATCATGGAGCACGTCGGATGCACCGCCGCACTAGACAGCTTTCGTTTTATCGGAAGGCTTGGGAGTAACCGGTGTACCCAAACGATCGCGTCGACGAGCTCGATCTTATTGAATCGCCCTTGTCGCTCGCGGTCTATGTGAGTTCGTACATCGTCCAATAGACCGTGAGTGCATGACACGGCGTCGATCACGATGGGCAGGGCGCCCGCGTTGCTCCAGTCCCACATTGCGTCCGCGATTGCCGTGGCCATCCATTCATGCCCCAGACGGTAGCCCTTGGAACTCCAAGGCGTTGAACAGCAGAGGCCACGCACGTTATCGGGGATCCAGAGCGGTTTCCCGGCGCGAGCAGATAGCGCAACAAGCGCCTCGGGAAGACTCGGTCGCCGCGCCATGCCTCGCGCACGGCCAAAGATGCGGTTGATGCACGCCGGGAAATAGACCGCCGAGGCACCCTGACGCGAAGTCTGCGGAAGCCCGCGTGGCGCCTTCTGCGGCATTGGTCCGGGGACTGAAGGAATGAGGTCTTTGCTAAGCACCGCTCTTGCCAGCGTAGTCAGACCCGTCAAGGCTCTCACCCCAACGGTTCTCGTTATGAAATCGGTTACGCCTATTCCGATGCGGGCGATGGTTTCGACGCTCCTCCAGCGCTTGGCGATAGCAAGCGCAACCTTTTCGCGCCCATCTGTGTTTTCGCGCTGCCGGAATGACTTGATAAGCGTCCCAGTGTTGATTGATACCGGGCAAGGCTCCGCGCATGATCCGTCGGCCGCACATGTCTGTATTCCGTTGTATTCATAATCCTTGAGCAGTTGCGCAAACATCTGCGAGTCACTCGGCTGGCGAGCCATTTCGCGCCGGACGACGATGCGTTGGCGAGGGGTCATGGTAATGTTGCGCGATGGGCAAACCGGCTCACACATGCCGCACTCGATACAGCGGGTGGCTTCGGAGCCATCGATCGCAGGGGACGACTTAAATCGTTGCAAATGGATTCCGTCATCGCGACTGAGAACGCAGTCCGGAGCGAGCACTCCGTATGGGTCTGCCAATCTCTTGATCCGCCACATCATCTCTGTCGCTTTATCGCCCCATTCACGCCGTACAAACGGGGCCATATTACGCCCCGTCCCGTGCTCGGCCTTGAGCGAACCGTCGTATTTGTCGATCACAAGCTCGACCAGGGCGTCCATGAATGCGCTGTAACGGCCGCGATCGGCGGGGTCGTCCAGCCTTGGCGTAAGCGTGAAATGCAAGTTGCCGAAAGCCGCATGCCCGGCCACGCCGGGCAAAAACCCGTGCTTGGTGAGCAGCGCCTGCAAGTCTTGTGCGCCCTCGGCAATCCGGGCTGGAGGAAAGCAGACATCCTCATTGACGAGCGCCGATCCCTCCGGCCGGCCCTTTCCGATGATCCCGATCAGGCCTTCGCGTACCCGCCAGTCGATCTCCATCGCCTTGGCGTCACGGGTGAATTCCAGAGGTTGGAGCAGGTTGGCGTTGGCGAGAAGCACCCGTGCCGCGGCCTCGATCTGGTCAA
>JBARBX010000097.1:0-3976 GCA_049793535.1 Steroidobacteraceae bacterium
CGCCACCCCCGCGCCGTAGGTGGTCATGACCATGATCGGCACGTTGATGCCGAATGCCTGCACCAGCCGCGCGTTTTCGGTCGCGGCGCGCAGTCTCGCCCCCAGCCGGGTGCGCTCGATCAGGAACCAGGTCGTGCCGCACACCGTCACTGACGCGAGGATCACCCACGCTCGATAAATGGGCAGCACCATGAACCCCAAGTTGAATCCTCCCTGCAAGAGTTCCGGAACCGGGTAGGACTTACCGGATGCGCCGAACAGGCCCCGCATGCTGCCCTCGGCGATCAACGCCATGCCGAAGGTCAGCAGCAATCCGTACAGCGGTTCGAGCTGGTACAAATGCCGCAGGAACAGGCGCTCAACGACGATCCCCAGCAACCCCACTGCGAGCGGCGCGAGGATGAGCGCGCACCAGTAGTTCACGCCGAGATACTGCAGGCCGACATACGCGGCGAACGCGCCCAGCATGTAGAAGGCGCCGTGGGCGAAATTGACCACCCCGAGCAGACCGAAGATCACTGCGAGGCCGAGGCTCAGGAGCGCGTAGAACGACCCATTGACGAGGCCCAGCATGAGCTGGCCCATGATCGCCGGCAGCGGCACGCCGAAGACGGTTGTCACTGATTGCTCGCCATCATGGGCCGGCCGATCGGCCCAACGCGGCCTCGCTCACCGCGCTCGCCTATTTCTTGGCCGAGGTACAGGCCGGATCGGGCTGTGCGCCGTCGGCTTCCTCCCCCGACATGACCTTGATCACTTTGTAGTAGTCCCACGGATACTTCGACTCCGCCGGGGTCTTCACCTGCATGACGTACATGGTGTGCACCATCAAGCCGTCGGCGCGAACGTAGCCGTTCTTGGTGAACATGTCGTTGATCTTGGCCTTCTTTAGCTGCGCCATGACCAAGTCAGGGTCGGTAGACCCCGCCGCCTTGACCGCGTTCAGATACTGCAGCGTGGCCGAATAGTATCCGGCATGGTCCATGGTCGGCTCCTTGTGCATCTTCTCGAAGAAGCGCTTGGCGAATGCGCGCGTCTCCTGGTTCAGGTCCCAGTACCAGCCGGTGGTGAGATACAGACCCTGCGCCGTTTGCAGCGTCAGGGCGTGAATATCGCTGATGAATGCCAGCAACGCTGCCGGCTTCATCGTCTTGGTGATGCCGAACTCGTTGGCCGCCTTCAGCGAATTGGAGAAATCGGTTCCGGCGTTCGCCAATCCCAGCACCTGCGCGCCCGAAGACTGGGCCTGGAGCAGGAATGACGAGTAATCGGTGGTGCCGAGGGGCGCGCGGACCGCGCCCAATACCTTGCCGCCGTTGGCGAGGACCACGTGCGTCGCCGACTCCTGAAGCTGCGTGCCAAAAGCGTAATCGGCGGTCACAAAGAACCAGCTCTTGCCCCCCTGCTTGACGATGGCGCTCGCCGTGCCATTGCCGAGCGCGGTGGTGTCGTAGGCATAGTGCACGCTGTAGGCCGTACAATCGGCTCCCGTCAGCGACGAGCCGCCCGCGCCGACGGCGAACATCGGCACCTTCTTCGCGGCCGCCACCTTGGACATGGCGATGCTCACGCCGGTATTGGATCCCGCCAGCAGCATATTCAGGCCGTTCTGGTCCGCCCACTCGCGGAATTTAGAGGCGCCGATGTCGGGCTTGTTCTGGTGGTCGGCGCTGAGAAGCACGATCTTCCTGCCCAACACCGTGCCTCCGAAGTCGGCGATCGCCATTTTGGCGGCTTCGATGGCGCCGAGGCCGGCGGCGTCCGCGTAGACTCCCGACAAATCATCGATATCGCCGATGACCACCTGTTCGCCGGCCGCACCGGCCTGGGAGGCCATGCACAAGCTGAGAATCGCACCGAGCGCGCAAGCCGTTGATTTGAGGACCATGTTGATTCCCTTATTTGTGTTGATTCAAACGCCCAAAAATTCGTGCAGCAATCCCATTTGCGAAGCAAGCTCGGATTGCTCGAACTGTTTGACGATCTTGCCACTTTCCATCACATAGAAGCGGTCCGCCAGGGGGGCCGCGAAACGAAAATTCTGCTCGACCAGCACCACGGTGAAGCCCTTCGACCGCAAAGTGCGGATGACATCGCCCAGCTTGTGCACGATCACCGGTGCAAGACCCTCCGATATCTCATCCAAGAGCAGCAGCCGCGCTCCCGTGCGCAGGATCCGCGCCACCGCCAGCATCTGCTGCTCCCCTCCGGACAGGCGCGTCCCGGGACTGGCGGCGCGTTCGCTCAGGTTGGGGAACATATCGTAAATCTCCTCGAGAGACATTGCCTCGGCGCCTTTCAGCCGTGGCGGCAGCAGAAGATTCTCCTCGGCCGACAGCGCCGAGAAAATTCCACGCTCCTCGGGACAGTAGCCCACGCCGATGCGGGCGATCCTGTGCGACGGCAGCCGCACGGTTTCTATGCCGTTGATCTCCACCGAGCCGGTGCGCGAGCCGACCAAGCCCATGATGGCCCGCAGTGTGGTGGTGCGCCCGGCGCCATTGCGCCCCAGCAGCGTGACGACTTCGCCTTCCCGCACCGTGAGCTCGACCCCGTGCAAGATGTGGGATTCACCGTACCAGGCCTCCAGGGCGGAGATTTTCAACATCTCTCGCGGCATCAGCTCAACGACCCGGGCAGGGAATCCGCGGCACCCATGTAGGCTTCGAGAACCAGCGGATTCTTCGATACCTCGGCATAGGGGCCGGCCGCGATGACCCTGCCCCGCTGCAGCACGGAGATGGTATCTGCGATGGAGGAGACCACGCTCATATTGTGTTCGACCATGAGCACGGTGCGATCGGCCGACAGTTGTTTGATCAGCCCGGTGACGTGCGACACATCCTCGTGCCCCATGCCCTGCGTGGGTTCGTCGAGCAGCATCAACGCCGGCTCGAGCGCCAGCGTCGTGGCGAGTTCCAGCGCGCGCTTTCTGCCGTACGGCAGGTCGGCCGCGAGCGTGTCCGCCCACTTCTCGAGCCGCACTTCGGTCAACAGCCGCATGGCTTCGCCATGGAGACTCGCCAGGCTTTTTCCCGGGCGCCAGAAATCGAACGACGTCGAGAGGCCCCTCTGCAGCGCCACGCGCACATTCTCCAGAACGGTGAGATGCGGAAACACCGCGCATATCTGGAAGGAGCGCACAATGCCGCGGCGGGCAATATCCGCGGGTTTTTCGCGGGTGATGTTCTCGCCGCGGTAGAAGATCTCTCCCGATGTCGGCTGCAAAAACTTGGTGAGCAAGTTGAAAAACGTCGTCTTGCCGGCGCCGTTCGGGCCGATCAGCGCGTGGATCTCTCCGCACCGCACTTTGAGCGACACGCCGTCGACCGCCACGAATCCCTTGAACGCCTTGACCAGCGAGCGCGTTTCCAGGATGACATCTCCGGCCGTAAGACCCTTCATTCGCGCTTATTCTCCGCGAGTCCCGTTCGTCCAGATCCGCATGATCAGCGACTATACTGATTAACGCCGTCTTATCAAACCCAACATCGCTTAGTCGTCTTCGTCGGCGTCCGTGACCTTCCGCTGCCGGGATCCCTCACTCTTGAAGTCTTCGGGATGCAGCCGGTAGCGCGCGAGCAGATTGTAGAAATCAGTCCGGCTGCGCTTGGCGAGGCGCGCGGCCTGCGCGACGTTGCCGGAGGTGCGCCGTAGATTCTGCGCGAGGTACTCGCGCGAAAACCGGTCGCGCGCTTCGGCGTATGTGGGTATGGCCAATTCCTCGGTCATGACCTCGCCGCGCGCCAGGGCGATATTCCGCTTCACCAGGTCGAAGAGCTGTCGAACGTTGCCCGGCCAATCCGTGGTCGCGAGCAATTCGATGGCCTGGGGGGTGTATATCTTCTTCTGTCCGTCCGGCTCGGTGGCTTGTTCCAAGAAATGCGAAACCAGCAGCGGAATGTCCTCGCGGCGGCGGCCCAAGGGGGGAATCTCAATGGGCAAAATGTTGATCTGTTCGTACAGATCCTTGATG
>JBARBX010000098.1:0-6209 GCA_049793535.1 Steroidobacteraceae bacterium
GACCAAGAGCGGGCACGACAATCCGGGTACCGAGTTCGAGGCCTACGGAGGCTCTTTCGGGCGGCGAGCCTTTCAGGCGCAGACCGGCGGCGAGGCGGGCAACTTCGATTATTTTTTCACCGGCAACTATTTCGACGAAACGGGCTGGCGGGATGTGTCGCCGACACAGGTCTATCAGGCATTCGGCAAGGTCGGCTGGCAGAACGACAAGACGGACGTCGATTTGAGCTACACCTATGCGGACACCCGCCTCTACGGCAACGGCGCGACGCCGCAGAGCATGCTGGACTACCGCCGCGCGGCCAGCTATACGCCCGACTTCACCCAGAATCTTCTCAATTTCGTGAATCTCACCGGCACGCAGTTTCTCAGCGGCACTCTTCTGCTGTCTGCCAATGTCTATTATCGCCACTTGATCACCGGCAGCGGCAACGGCAACGTCAACGACGACTATCTCTCGGGCGATTACACGGGGCCGCCGATCGACTGCACCCAGGCGCCCGGAACCCGAGTCGATCTCGACTATTGCAGCCCCGCTCAGAACGCCGTCTCGCACCTGGTTCAGCGCACCGCCGGTTTCGGCGTGCAGCTGACCGACTCCCGGGATATCTTCGGCTGGAAGAACCAGGGAGTGCTCGGCGCCGACTACACCGACTCCCGGGACGCGTTCGCACAAATGTTCCTGTTCGGAGCATTCGCGCCGAACCGGACCTTGATTTACAACGTCGATCCACTCAACGATGAAACCGTCATTTCTCTCGGCGGCAGCAACAAGATCTCCGGGGTCTACCTCACCGACACTCTGTCGCCGGGCAAACTCCTGCATGTCACCGCCTCCGTCCGCTACAACCGCAACACCGAGACGCTCGACGGCTCGAGCCTGGACACGGACGTGGGAGACGTCGGCGCGGGCTTCGATACGGCCAGCCCTCTCGCCGGCGATCACGCCTTCAGCCGGGTCAATCCGGCGCTCGGATTCACGGTCACCCCAACCGATGCAGTCACCGTCTATGCGGACTACAATGAAGCCAGCCGCGCGCCCACGGCGATCGAACTCGGGTGCTCCAACCCGGCCGCCCCCTGCGGCTTGCCCAACGATTTCGCCAGCGATCCTGACCTCAAGCAAGTAATCGCCCGGACGGTCGAGTTGGGCGCGCGGGGAAACTCCGCCGACAAGTCACTGAACTGGAGCATGGATGTATTTCGCACGGTCAACAGCGACGACATTCAATTCGTCGCCACCAGCACGAATCAGGGCTACTTCGACAATGTCGGCAGCACCCGCCGCCAGGGCGCGGACTTGAGCCTGGGAGGCAAGCTGTCCGGCCTGACTTGGCGTCTGGTGTACAGCTTCGTGGACGCCACCTTTCAGTCGAACTTCGAGGTCAACGCCGATTCGAACAGCACGGCGGATGAGAACGGCAACATTCAAGTTCGGCCGGGCGATCGGATTCCGCTGATTGCGCGGCACACGGGACGGCTGGTGCTCGACTATGCCGCAGGCGATCGCTGGGATCTGGGTGCCAATCTGATCGCATCCTCCGGCGTGTACCTGCACGGCGACGAGAACAATGCGAATCAGGCCGGAGGCATCAACGGCGAAGGCGCCCAAATACTCGGCTCCGGCTGGATCAGCGGTTACGCCGTGCTCAACTTGAACGGCACGTACCATCTCGGCAGAACCGTGGACCTGTTCGCGCGCGTGGTCAACGTCTTCGACAAGCGCTACGCCACCGCCGGATTCTTGACCAGCAATTCGTTCGATCCCAACGGCACCTTCCGCGCGGATCCCGCCGCTTGGACCAACGAGAATGCGGTCTCGCCGGCGCAGCCGCGCGCCATATGGGTGGGAATGCGATTGCGCTGGTAACATGTCCCGGAGTGGACGTTCGCGCAGACACGATAAAGGTGAACTATGACGACGCGCCGCTGCGTCTGTTTCACCTGCGCGTCGCCGTCGCCGCCTGCGGCGGCGTGTTCAGTGACGGCTATGGTCTCGGCATCATCGGAATCTCTCTGTCCCGGGCCCCGGCGCAGCTGGGCTTGAATCCGGTCTGGATGGGGCTGCTGGGCGGCGCCTCCCTGTTCGGGCTGTTTGCCGGAGCGCTGCTCACCGGACCTGCGGCGGACCGCTTCGGGCGCCGGCGAATCTTTGCCTACAACATGGTCATTCTGGGAGCGCTGTCCCTGCTGCAGGGTCTCGCGAACTCGGCTGCGCAGCTCCTCGCCCTGAGATTGGCCGTCGGATTTCTGCTCGGCACCGACTATGTCGTGAGCAAGGCGCTGCTGACCGAATTCACCCCGCGGCGGACCCGCGGGCGAATCCTGGGTTTGCTGTCGGTGGCCTGGGCTGGCGGCTATGCCTGCGCCTACTTCGTCGGGGTCGCCCTGAGCACGCAGGGTTCCGAAGCCTGGCGCTGGATGCTTCTCACCAGCGCACTGCCCTGTCTCATGGTGCTGCCCTTGAGGCTCACCATGCCGGAATCGCCCCTCTGGCTCGCGAATCACGGACACACCGACGCGGCGCTGAAAGTCGTGCGCGACAAATTGGGCGGCAATGTCGCCCCGCCCTCGGGCATTCCGGCTGCACCCACGATGCATGGCCGCTGGCGGCAGTTGTTCTCCCCTGCATGGCGATCGCGCACCCTCGTCGCCTGCGCATTCTTCACCTGCCAAGTGATTCCCTACTTTGCGGTGGGCACTTTCGTCTCGCAGGTCATGAGCGCGATGAAGCTGGAGAAGGGTTACGTGGGCGGCGTCATCTACAATGCCTCGCTCCTGGCAGGCGCCATTGCCGGGCTGCTGGTGGTTGATCAGATGCCGCGGCGCACCTTTTTGATCGGGAGCTTCGGCCTCGCGGCCGGGACCATGCTGGTGCTGTCCTGGTGGAGCGGCATGCCCGCGGCCTTGATGATCCTGTTGTTCGCCATATTTGCAGGCGTGTTGTCGGCAGCATCCAATCTCGTCTACGTATATCTCCCCGAACTCTTCCCGACGGACCTGCGCGCATCGGGCATTGGGCTCGCCGTCGCCGCGAGCCGCACGGGCTCGGCCATCAGCACTTTCCTGCTTCCCATCGTCGTCGCAAGCTACGGCGTGCGGGTTGCCCTCGCCGCCTGTGTGGCCGTGCTCGCCATCGGTGGGGTGATCTGCCGGCAATGGGCGCCGGAGACGCGCAACGTCACCTTGGCGTAGCTGCGCGCGTAGGCTTTGACAATGCCCAGTCGGCTGCATCGATCTTGTAGATGACGTTCGGGGAACTTGGCTCTCCGTGGTAACTCATCGTCACCTCGCCGATCAGAACGCCTCCCAACTTCTCCATGGCCTTGCGCGACCGCACATTGGCGGCCCCCACGTGGAATATGACGCGATCGACGCATCGAAATGCGTGCTCCAGCATCAAGGTCTTCAGCGCCCGATTGGCGGGGCCTCCCCAGTGGCTGCGGGCGATAAAAGTGTAGCCGATGGCCACGCACCGCTCTGCCTCGTCCAAATCGTAGTAGCGCGAACTGCCGATCAGTACGCCGCTCGAGTTGTCGATCACACGCAGGGCGCCGCCCGATTCGATGGCTCCCTGGAAGTAG
Source organism: Steroidobacteraceae bacterium (assembly GCA_049793535.1). Classification (GTDB taxonomy): domain Bacteria; phylum Pseudomonadota; class Gammaproteobacteria; order Steroidobacterales; family Steroidobacteraceae; genus Bog-1198. The sequence continues at coordinate 3,585 of JBARBX010000098.1, forward strand.
ACGGCGAAGACGTCGCGTTGATAGCGATTCTGGTTCGGGTGCTGCTCCCAGATCAGGGGATCCGAGGCGACCGAATACAGGGCGCCGAAGTCCGCCGCACCGAGAGGCTCGAGCTTGACCCACCGGTTCTCGATGCGCGGTTGCAACTCAAAACGCATAACTCAACCCTGCCGTCGCCGTCCAATGCGTGTCGCCGCCCGGAATCCAATGGATGCTTGCGCATGAGGCTTGAACTTTACGACAGTTTCACCGCGGCGTCACGGTCGTGGGTGCTGCTAGGCCTTGCGAGTCGGCTCGCGCAGGTACGGGAATTCTTTGGTCGAGCGCGGCTTCGCGATATGAAAGCCCTGCGCGTAGCCGACTCCCAGTCTGCCCAGCTCCGCCAGCACTTCGGCCGATTCCACGCGCTCGGCGATGGTTTGAATGCCCATGGTTCTGCCGACCTGGCTGATCGCCTCCACCATGCTGCGATCGACCCGGTCGCGGGTGACGTTTTCGACGAACTGCCCGTCGATCTTCAGGTAATCGACGGGGAGAGTCTTCAGGTACATGAACGAGGACAGGCCGCTGCCGAAATCATCCAGGGCAAAGTGGCAGCCGCGCGCTTTCAGCTCGCGCATGAAATACACCACGCTGCCCAGATTGGCGATGGCCGCGGTTTCGGTGATCTCGAAGCACACGGCGCCCGCCACCAGGTCGTTGTCGCTGAGTTCGGCGATCAGATATTCGAGAAAGCGCTCATCGTTGAGCGAGGTTCCCGACAAGTTGACGGCGATGGTGAAGGGCTTGACCCCCGACCCCGTGCGATACACCAGCCGGTCGAGCGCTTCGCGCACCACCCACCGGTCGATCGAGGGCATGACGTTGTAGCGCTCCGCCGCCGGAATGAATTCCGCGGGTGTCACGAGGGCGCCCGATTCGTCCCGCAACCGCAGCATCAGCTCGAAGTGCTCGCGCTCATGTTCGCGATCGGTTGCGCCGATCGGCACGATGGGTTGATAAAAGAGCTCGAACCGGCTTTCATCGCAGGCGCGCGACAGCTTCGATACCCAGTGCATCTCGCGGTGCCGAGCCGGCACATCGTCCGGCTTGTAGAGCTGCACGCGGTTGCGCCCCAGATCCTTCGCCGAATAACAGGCGACATCGGCGGCGCTCATCACGCTGGCGACCGTAGGTGTTTCACGGGTGATCTCCACGATGCCGATGCTCACGCCGACTTCGAGTTCGCCGTCCTGCCAGATGAAACGAAAGTCGCGAATGGCCTGGCGCAGATTGTCCGCAATGCGCATGGCCTGATCCAACTGGCAACTTTGCAGCAGAATGCCGAATTCGTCGCCGCCCAAGCGCGCCAGCGTGTCGCCGCTGCGCACCCGCGATTGCAGCACGCCGGTGATCTGCTTCAGCAATTGATCGCCGGCCGGATGTCCGCAGGTGTCGTTGACCAGCTTGAATTGATCCAAGTCGAGATACAGCAGGGCATGGCGGCTCCCCGCCTCCTGCGCATTCTCGACCGACGCGGTCAGCCGATTCTCGAATTCGCGCCGATTGATCAGCCCGGTCAGCGCATCGTGGCTGGCCTGGTAGTGCAACGCGCGGTGCAGGCGGCGTTCCTTGCTCACATCGTGGAACACCATCACCGCACCGATGAGATTACCGGCACGGTCGCGGATCGGCGCCGCCGAATCCTGGATGGCCAGCTCCTGGCCCCGCCGGTTCACCACCACCGTGTGCTCGCTGAGTCCCAGCATCTGCCCCTCGCGCAGGCAGCGCATGACCGGGCTTTCGCCGGCTTCGCGCGAGGATTCATCGACGACGGTCAGCACCTCACCGATCAGCCGTCCTTCCGCTTCGCGGTTTTCCCAGCCGGTCAGGCTCTCGGCGACCGGGTTCATGTAGTCGATGCGCCCCTCGGAATCGGTGGTGATGACCGCGTCACCGATCGACTGCAGGGTGACCTGCGCACGCTCCTTGGCCTGGAACACCGCGGTCTCCGCCTTTTTGCGCTCGGTAATGTCGGTGAGCGTACCCTCGTAGCCGGCGACCCGTCCCTGCTTGTCGCGCACGACGCGGCTCGATTCCAGTACCACCAGCATGGAGCCGTCCTTGCGGCGCAACACGTACTCCTCGTTGCGCAGCTCGCCCTCGCTCTCCACCCGCCGCACGAAGGTATCGCGGTCGCTCGGGTACCAGTACAGGGCCGTCGCCGGAACTTGATACAGCTCCTCGGCGGATGCGTATCCCAAGAGGTTCACGAAGGCCGGATTGGCGACGAGAATGCGGCCGTTGCGCGAAGTTTGGTAGACGCCCTCCATCATGCTTTCGAACAGGCCGCGGAACTTAACTTCGCTGTTGCGCAGCGCATCTTCGGCGCTGCGGCGCTCGATAGCGATGCCGGCGATCTGCGCCATGCGCGACATCAGCTCGTGGTCCCGAGACAGAGGGATGCCGGGCTGGCGCCGATACACCGCGAAGGTGCCGACGACCCGGCCGTCCGAGGCCACGATCGGGGTCGACCACGCGGCCCGAAAGGATGCATGCAGCGCAGCCTCGCGCCTGAATTCCCACAGCGCGTCGGTTTCGATGTCCGCGACGGTTACCTGGCGCGCCAGATACACGGCCGCGGCG
>JBARBX010000099.1:0-7781 GCA_049793535.1 Steroidobacteraceae bacterium
CGCGCTGGTACGCGCTGGTTCCAGCGCTCGGCGGCATGCTTGCTTTACCCTTCTACCTGTGCTCGCTGCTGCAGTCGGACTATAAGCTGGCTACCGTGCTACTCGCGATTGCGGGCTTCTTCCAGTACGCCTCTCTGGGACCGACGTTCGGTGTGGTACAGAACGTCGTCGATCGGCGGCGGCGCGCCACAGCAACGGCGCTTCTGTACATCTGCTTGAGCGTGTTGGCGCTCGGCGGCGGTCCTCTCTTCACCGGGTGGGTCACCGATCGATTCGCACAAGCCGAGTTCGGTTCGCAGCGCGTTCAGGCGGCCTTGCCGGGCAGGGCGGAGACTTCATTTGCGATCAGCTGCCCGGGAGGCGCGGGCGCCGAAACCGCCGGCGCTGCCGTGAAATCCGCCTGCAACCATGCGCTGGTGCGCGCCACGCGCCGCGGACTGCTGGTGACGCTCTTGTTCTTTGGATGGGCTTCGCTGCACTACCTGCTCGCCGCGAGCGGCATCGCAAAGTCACTGAGAAATGCCGCTGGCGCGCGCTGAGTGGCCGCGGCTCAGGTGGACTGCTTGGACAGGCTCCTAGCCTCTTCGGTCCAGTCCGATTCGATGTAGAAGGGACCCGGCCGCTCGCGCAGCTGTTCGTACTTGCAAATCTGCGGCTCGGGCCCGAGTGGGGTGGACATGCCGGTGCGAAACGCCCATTCACCGCGCTCGCTGTCGGCCGCCCGCACATAGCTGTTGATCATGAAACGCCGATCATAGTCGCTGACGTTGGGCGCGGAGCCATGCACGGTGAACAAGGTCCACAACAACAGATCGCCGGGTTCCATTTCACAGGTGACGATATTCTTTGGATCGAGGCCGGCGCGCCGCAGTTCCTCGTCCTGAGTCTGGCCGACCATGATCGGGCCATCATCGGAGAGGCCCAGATAGCCCAGCCGGTGGCTTCTCGGGATGATCCGCAGTGCGCCGTTGGCGACGGTTTGCCGGTCGATCGCGAGCCCCGTGGTCACCGTGCTGCGCAGGTAGGCGAAGTCCTTGATGCTGCCCTGCCGAAAGCGGGCGTCCTGGTGGAACCGGTAAAAGGTGTATTTCGCACCGGGCGGCTTCCAATGGACCTGGTGTGAAATCTGCTTGATGTCCTCGCCCAAGAACGGCTGTAGCACGGAATAATACTGCTCGCTGCGGCGCATCCGCTCCATCAAGGGGCTGAGCCACGCCGTCCAGTGCGCCTGCAGAACCACGCGCCGGTTGGCCTGGGGATCATCCAGCACCTCGAACAGCAGGTTCTTGTCGCGGAAGGTGGCATGATGTTTCAGCCCCTCCCGGTACATTCGGTCGGTCTCGGCGCCGACTTCGGCGATCTCCGCAGGCGAGAGAAATCCGCGGACGATGGCGTAGCCTTCCGCTTCGAGTTCTGCGACGAGGTCTTGCATGATTCCTAGTGGATCATGTCCTTGTACGCATGCCAAGTGGCATGGCCCAGGAGCGGCGCAATGATGAGCAGGCCGCCGAGCAGCGGCACATAGCCGACGATGGTCAGCGCCAGAATCAACCCGCTCCAGAGGATCATCGCGGGAATGTTGCGTAAAACCACGTTGACACTGGCGCGCATCGCCTGCCCGGCGGTGGCGTGCCGATCGATGATGAGGGGGATCGCCACCACCGAAACGCAGAACACCCCGGTCGCCAGTATTCCGCCGATGGCGATGTAGGCCAGAACCTGCGAGCGATTGGTCGAGTCGAGAAAGCCCTGGTACAGGGTCTCGCTGATGTTCGGCGTCTCGATGTGAAATACCGTGCCGAGAAGCAGCGCCGAGACACCGAACCAGACGGCGGCACAAATTGCCAAGATGACCCCGAACTCGAACAGGGCGGGTGCGTTTCTCGCGAATCCCTCCAAAGAGTCGTCGAAGCTGGCCGGCAGGCCCCGAGAATAGCGCCGCGACATCTCGCACAGGCCCGCCGACATCAGCGGGCCGACCAGCAAGAAGCCGGAAATCGCCGCGGCGACGAAGTAGGGGTGAGTGCCGCAAAACACCAGGAGGGTCCAGCCTATCGCGACGATCAGCGCGCCGTAACCCAGGCTAGCTCCCCAGTGCTTGCGCATGTCGAGCCAGCCTGCATACAACCACGTGAAGGGCCGGTAAACGGGAATTCGCATGACGTCGAGGTGCAAAGGCTGATCATCGCCGCCGACGAGTGTAGTGCCCATGGTCGCATCCTCCATCCGAGAGGTTAACCCACCGAATCGCCTCGGCTGAGTTTAGCCCCAATTGCCGGCTCGCGTCCTTATAATCCAGACCCATGCCTCAGCGGTCGCACATGAATTTGCTCCGATCGTGGGCTAAAATCCTCGGTTTAATCGTCGGCGGTCTGCTGGCGTTGGTGTTGACGGCGCTGGGGGCCTTGCTGGCCATCAATGCCGTCGATGAGTCCTTGGGTCCCGGGCCACGCGCCGCGCTCGAGGCGAGGCGTGACTCGATCGCACCCGAGGAGAATCTCTTCTTCGCCGTTTTGGGGCTCGATTCCCAGGGCGACGCCGGCGTCAATCAACTGGGCCGCGAGGTGTACGCAAAGTATCTCGAGGCCAGCCGTGCGAGCCCGGGCAAGGCGCTCTCGCTGTATCAGGACGATTCTCACAGAATAGCGGTCGTCGGCGCGCGCGATCTCTTGTGCGGCCGTTCCCGGCAGCAAGAGGATTGCGTTCAGAGGATTCTGGCTCACCCCGTGGATTTGCGGCTCGCGGTGGCGTCGAACCGCGCGCTGGTGGAGCGCTACCGCAGCGTCCAGAAATACCTGCATTTTCAAAACCCCGTGCCGTTGACGGTCAACTCGCCGCTGCTCGAGTGGCAGATATTCTTGTCCGCAAAGCGTCTGTGGCTGACCGACCTGGCGCTTGAGGCGGGCAGCGGTCATTTGGAGGCTGCGATCGACGCGTTCCGCGGGGAATTGGCGTTCACCCGCCAAGTGCTGGCCGAACCCGACATGCTGCTCATCGATAAAATGGTGCTGGCGAACAGCATGCGCATGGATCTGGCATTCATTTCCGACCTCGCCCGCAATGTCCGGTTGAGCGACTCGCAATTCTCCACGCTGGCACTCGCCGTTACGCCACTGACCGTTGACGAGCGCTCCCTGGCACCGGTGTTCGCGAGGGAATTCACCGCTTTTGCCGGCACGCTGGCGCCTCTCGCCGATCCCAGGAATGCCCGGCGCCTTCTAGTCGATTCGAACGACCAGCGGTTGTCGCAGCGGCTCGTGGGCGACCTCGGCGCCAGGTTCCTGAAGTACAATGCGTCGATGAACTTGTTCTGGTCGCACGTCGAGGTGAATCAAGCCATGTCTCGGGGCTCCTGCGTGGATCTTGCGGCGAACCGCCGGAAAATGCAGCAACCGGCGCCCATGCCCATCCTGGGGGACATTTACAATCCCATCGGTAAATTACTGAGCGGGGTGGCGGCGTCGAGCGGGGATGAATACGTCAAGTCCATGTGCGATCTGCAAGGTATGACGAGCATCGTCGGTTTGCAATTGACCCTGGGCGCGCAGCATGTGGGTGACGACCGCGACAGCAAGTTTCTTCCGTGGCCGATCGGCAGCCGCGGCAACCAGAATTCGGGCAACGAGGATTCGCATTGACCGACAACCGCACCACGAAGAGCGACGGCATCAAAGAGGCGCTCACCAAGGCCGCCCTCGACTATCACGAATTTCCGACACCGGGAAAGCTGTCGATTACCGCGACCAAGCAGCTTCTCAACCAGAGTGACCTCGCGCTCGCCTATTCGCCAGGAGTCGCTGCCGCCTGCGAGGCCATCGTCGCCGACCCTCTCAATGTCTTTCGCTTCACCGCGCGCGGCAACCTGGTCGGGGTGATCAGCAACGGCACCGCGGTCCTGGGGTTGGGGGCCATCGGACCGCTCGCGGCCAAGCCGGTGATGGAAGGCAAGGCGGTCCTGTTCAAAAAGTTCGCGGGTATCGACGTGTTCGACATCGAAGTCGAGCAGCGGGATCCGTCGAAGCTCATCGAAATGATTGCGGCACTCGAGCCTACCTTCGGCGCCATCAATCTGGAGGACATCAAGGCTCCGGAGTGCTTCATCGTGGAACGGGAACTGCGGCGGCGGATGAAGATTCCCGTGTTTCACGACGACCAGCACGGAACCGCCATCATCGTGGGCGCCGCCTGCATCAACGGGCTGCAGGTGGTCGGCAAGGACATCGCGAAAATCAAGATTGCGGTGAGCGGAGCAGGTGCCGCGGCGCTCGCCTGTGTGGATTTGCTGCTGGATCTGGGGCTCAAGCTCGAGAACGTTTGGCTCACCGATCTTGCCGGCGTGGTTTACCAGGGCCGGCAGGAGCTGATGGATCCGGAAAAGGCGCGCTTCGCGCAGCGCACGGCCGCGCGCACCTTGGACGAGGTCATTGCCGATGCGGACGTGTTTCTCGGCCTGTCGGCCGGCGGCGTGCTGACGCAGAACATGGTGAGGAAAATGGCGGCGCGCCCCCTCATCCTCGCCCTGGCCAATCCGACTCCGGAAATCCTTCCGGAGCAGGTGCGCGCCGTGCGCGACGATGCAGTCATCGCCACCGGCCGCAGCGACTACCCCAACCAGGTCAACAACGTACTGTGTTTCCCCTTCATTTTCCGCGGCGCGCTGGATGTCGGTGCCACCACGATCACGCGGCCGATGGAGATCGCCACCGTGCATGCCATCGCGGAACTCGCCCGCCAGGAGCAGAGCGACGTCGTGGCCGCGGCCTACGGGGGCATCCAGGATCTGGCCTTCGGCCCCGAGTACCTCATTCCCAAGCCCTTCGACCCGCGTTTGATCGTGAAGATCGCGCCGGCGGTGGCGAAGGCCGCCATGGAATCGGGCGTGGCCACACGGCCCATCGCCGACCTCGAGGCGTACGGCCAGCGGCTGCTGCAGTTCGTGTATCACAGCGGCACGCTGATGCAGCCCATCTATGCGGCCGCGCGGCAGGTGCCCGCCGAGCATAGCCGCATCGTCTATGCGGAGGGCGAGGACGAGCGCGTGCTGCGGGCGGTGCAAATCGCGGTGGATGAGAAGCTTGCGACTCCGATCCTGGTCGGCCGCCCGGCGGTCATCGAGCGCGCCATCAAGCGCTACGGCCTGCGCATCCGCGTCGGCGAGCATGTCTCCGTGGTCAACCCCGAGCATGATGAACGATTCCGCGAGTACTGGCAGGACTATCACAAACTCACCGAGCGCCAGGGGGTCACGGCGCAATACGCCAAGCTCGAGATGCGCCGCCGCACCACCTTGATCGCCTCGATGCTGCTGAAGAAGGGCGAAGCGGACGGTTTGATCTGCGGCACCATCAGCACGACCGCGCGGCACCTGCACTACATCGACCAGGTCATCGGGCGCCGCGCCGGGGCGAATGTGTACGGGGCGATGAGCGGGCTGATCCTGCCGGGGCGCCAGGTTTTCATCGTCGATACGCACGTCAATCTCGATCCCACCGCGCTGCAGCTGGCGGAGATCACGCAGCTGGCCGCCGAGCAACTGTGCGCGTTCGGGCTCACGCCCAAGGTCGCGTTGCTGTCGCACTCGAATTTCGGCAGCAGCGATGCGCCGTCGGCGTTGAAGATGCGCGAGGCATTGGCGTTGTTGCAGCGGCGCATGCCGGATCTGGAAGTGGACGGTGAGATGCATGGCGATTGCGCGCTGGATGAGTCGGCGCGGACGGGGATCCTTCCCGGCACCACGCTGCACGGCAGCGCCAACCTCCTGGTCTGCCCGAATCTGGACAGCGCCAACATCGCCTACAATTTGCTCAAATCGGCGGCCGGCCAAAATGTCGCCGTGGGTCCGATATTGCTGGGCTGCGCCGCGCCGGCGCACATAGTCACACCGGCAGCCACGGTGCGGAGAATCGTCAATATGACTGCGATTACCGTGGTCGAGGCCAGCGGAATGCTCAGACAGAGTCATTGCGTGCGCTGAACTTGCGCCGCGGCGGCCGGTCCAAAGGGGGGAGAGCAGGGCGAGGTGAACCATCATGCGATACACGAATCATGCGGGGATGATTGTTGCAGGAGCGTTGGCTGCGCTGTGTATTCTGCCCATGAGTTCGCGCGCCGTAGAGGATGCTGCCCCGCCACAGAGCGAAACCGTGGCCGGCGCGTGGCAGCATCACAACGTGACCTTCAATTATGTGGGATTCACCAGTCTGTACACCTGCAGTGGCCTGGAAGACCATGTGCGCCAGATCCTTCTGCATCTCGGCGCACGACAGGACCTGAAGGTAGCGGCCACCGGTTGCCCGGGTTGGGACAGCGTGCCGAGCCGCACCGCCTGGGTGCGCGCGGACTTCTATACGCTTGCGCCGGCGCCCGAGTCGGCCGGATCCGATACGGTTCGCGCCCGCTGGACTCCGTTGGTCGTGACCCCGCAGCGCCCGTCATTCATGGGCGACGGGGATTGCGAACTCGTTAACCAGATGAAAGACCTCGTCACCAGGAACTTCAGCCTGCGCGACGTTCAATACCGGACCAGCTGTGTTCCGAACGAACAGCATCCGGATAGTTATGCGGTCAAGGGGCAGGCGTTGCGTGCCGTATCTACGCCGAAACCGGTGGCGGGTTAGAAACAGCCATAAACGCGGTTCTTCCAGCGGGCGCCGCGTCCCCGCCAATGATCGAGCGCCGAGCTGACCGTCGCGGCCATGTAGAACAGCGCAATCAGAGGCAGCAGCAGCGCCCACAGGCGGCTTCGCTCATAACGCGCCAGGGTGGGAAGGTAGCTGAAGGCGGCGAGCCCAAAAGCGGCGAGACCACAGGCGCGTTGCCAGCCGGGCCCCAACAGGATTGCCCACACCGGCACCAGCCACACCGTCGCCAGGCCAAGCAAGGTGAGCGCCAGCAGAGCGGCTGAACAGCGCAGTTGCGTGAAGGCAGTCCGCGAAATCATGTGCCAGATATCGCCGAAATTCGGATAGGCGCGAACCGAGGCGGCGAGTCCGGAATGGCCCAAATAGACCGCACCGGACTGCTTCACTGATTTCGCCAATGCCACATCGTCGATGAGCGAGTTCTTGATGGCATCGATGCCGCCGCTGCGCTCGAGTGCGGCGCGCCGAATCAGCACGGTGCCGCCCGCCGCGGCGGCCACCCGGGAATGCGGATCATTGACTCGGCTGAAGGGATACAGCATTTGGAAAAAATAGACGAACGCCGGCACCAGTGCGCGTTCGGCCAAGCTCGCGCAGTTCAGGCGCACCATCTCGCTCACCAGGTCCAACCGGTCCTGCACGAGCTTCGCGACCAGAGAGGACAGGTGCCGCGGATCGTGGACTATGTCCGCATCGGTCAATAGGAGGATGGGAGCCTGGCCCGCGGCGATCCCGCGGCTCAATGCCCACAGCTTCCCGGACCAGCCCGCAGGCTTCGACTCGAGGCCGATCACCGTCAGCCGCGACGGCGCCGACGCCGCGCTTGCCGCCGCCAGTCCCAAGGCGGCGGTGCCGTCGGTGGAGTTGTCATCCACCAGGATCACTCTGAACGGCCCCGCATAGTCCTGCGCCAACAGCGAGCCGATGACCGCGCCTATGGTGAGTGCCTCATCGCGGGCGGGAACGACGATGTCCACGGGCGGGCACTCCGGCGGCAGTGTGGGCGGCAATTGCGGGCCGGATCGCCAAAACCTCCCATGCAACAAAAACAGGTAGAGCCAGATCGACAGCGATAGCAGCGCGATCAAATAGGGTCATCCAGAGATTTTGCAAGCGGCGTGAAGGTCTTGGGGCCGGACC
>JBARBX010000100.1:0-3141 GCA_049793535.1 Steroidobacteraceae bacterium
GTACTATAATGTGGATAGCTATCCACATTGGATGTTACCGATGAAAACCATCCAAATGACCATCGATCCCCATCTTTTGAAGGCGGTCGACAAACTGACCCGGCTGCGCAAGACCACCCGCTCTGCGCTGATCCGCGCGGCCCTTGAAGCGGAGTTGCGGCGTGAGCGCATCCATGAGATGGAGGCGCGTCACGTCGCCGGCTACGAGAAGCACCCGGCCGCTGCGGGCGAATTCGATACGTGGATTCACGAACAAGACTGGGGGGCGTGATGAAGCGCGGCGATGTGTGTTGGTACACTTTCCCGTCGCCCAATAAGAGACGTCCCGTGTTGATCTTGACGCGCGACTCGGCGATCGCCGTGCTGAACGGCGTCACCGTCGCGCCGATTACGTCGACCATTCGCAGCATTCCCACGGAAGTGGTTCTCACCTCGGACGATGGGCTGCCTGACACCTGCGCCGCGAACTTCGACAATATTCAAACCGTGCCGAAGACCAGCCTGGGCGCGCCGATCGCCCACTTGTCAGCCTCGAAAATGCAGGCGGCGGCCGGCGCAATCGGATTCGCGCTGGGCATCGTCGACTCTTAGCGTCTGCGGCGCCCGTGGTACCGTTCGCGCCGGTTGTCCGATAAGCTTTACCCCGCTACAGGGGAGACTGCCTTGATGAGAAAAAAAGCACGCGTTCGCGCTCACGACGGCTGGCGAATCGCAGCCCTGTTGCTGATCTGCGCGGCGGTCGTGCCGACGTCGAGAGCGGCGGCCGCATCAACGCCGAGAACGAAAGCCGCCGCACCCGCGCCGACAGCCGGCAACCTCGACGCGGCACGTTTAGCTGGGGCGGACAGGGAACCGCAGAACTGGTTCACCGGCGGGCGCGACCAGGGCGGCAGCTACTACTCGCCCCTGACCGGCATCGATGCGAAGAACGTGAAGCAGTTGGGATTCGCCTGGCAATACGACCTGGGCAATCCCATGCGCGGCCAGGAAGCGACTCCCATCGTCATCGACGGCGTCATGTACACATCGGGAACCTGGGGCTATGTGTATGCCCTCGACGCCGCGACCGGCCGGGAGTTGTGGCGCTATGACCCGAAGCCCAATTATTTTGCCGGCAGGCACCCCTGCTGCGACCTGGTCAATCGCGGCGTGGCCGTGTGGAAAGGCAAGGTCTACGTGGCGTCGGTCGACGGGCGTCTGCACGCGCTCGATGCCGCTACGGGAAAGAAAATCTGGATCGCCGACACCATCGCCGATCACAAGCTGCCCTACTCCAGCACGGGGGCCCCGCAAATCGCCGGCGACGTCGTGGTCATCGGCAACAGCGGCGCCGACATGGGTCATACCGCCGTTCGCGGCTACGTGTCGGCCTACGACTTGGGATCGGGCAAGTTCGAGTGGCGTTTCTACACGGTGCCGCCCGCGGTCGGCCAACCCTATGAGAATCCGGAACTGGCGCAGGCCGACACCACCTGGGATCCGCATCGCAAACCTGAATTCAACGGCGGCGGAACGGCCTGGGACGGTTTCGCCTACGACCCCGCGTTGAACCTGGTCTACTTCGGCACGGCGAACGCGGCTCCCTACGACTTGCGCCAGCTCGGACCGGCAAAGCTCGACAGTCTGTTCACCGCATCCATCATCGCCCTCGATGCGGCGACCGGGCGCATGGTCTGGTACTACCAGACGACTCCGCGCGACAGTTGGGACTACGACTCCGTGCAGAAATTGATTCTGGCGGAAGTGCCGATCGACGGTGCGAACCGCTCGGTGATCATGCAGGCGTCGAAGAACGGTTTCTTCTACGTCCTCGATCGCAAGACCGGCCAGTTGCTCTCCGCCAAGAACTATACCTACGTGAACTGGGCGTCCCACGTCGACCTGAAAACCGGCAGGCCGGTCGTGAGCAAGGCCGCGGATTGGTATTCATCGCCGAAGAACGTGTACCCCTCCTGGTCCGGCGGCCATACCTGGAATCCCATGTCGTACAGTGCGCAGACGCGCCTCGTCTACATCCCCGTCATCGACCAGTCGGCGGTCTGGGTCGACATGCTGCACAACGGCGGCCGGGTGAAGTATCTCGATGGGTTCTTCACGGTGCAGGGCATTTATCCGGACGATACCTACGACGCCGCTGCGCTGAAGAGCCTGTATGGGCCGCTGCCGGACCTTGCGACGCTGCGCGCCACGCGCAAGGTGAACCTGGTGCGGGAACTGCTGCGCGCTTGGGATCCCGTGGCGCAGAAGATCGTGTGGGAGCGCGAGACTTCCTCGGGAATTCGCGGCTACGACGGCGGCGCCATGTCGACCGCCGGCAACCTGGTGTTCCAGGGACGCGGCAGCGGCGAGTTGTGGGTTTACGCCGCCGACACGGGCAAGGTGCTCAAAGTGATCAAAACGGGCAGCCATATCATGGCGGCGCCGATGACCTACGCGATCAATGGCGAACAGTTCGTGGCGGTGCAGGCGGGATACGGCGGAACCGCCATTACCGTGGGTCCGATTCCACCGAGCAGCGCGGCGCTGAAATTTCAGAACACGAATCGCGTCATCGCATTCAAATTGGGCGGCGGCCCGGTGCCGACGCCTCCGGAGCGCGTCGAGGAGCCCTTCCCCAAGCCGCCGGCGCAGACCGCCACTCGGGCCGACATCGACGCCGGCGAGGTCAAGTTCGTCGAGGAATGTTCGCGCTGCCACGTGTTGGGACCGAGCACCACGCCCGATTTGCGCAAGCTCAACTCCGGGCTGCATGCGGCGTTCAAGGACATTGTGTTGAAGGGAGTGCTGGCGCCCGCGGGCCTGGAGCGCTTCGACGATCTGTTGAGCGACAATGACGTGGATCACATTCACGCCTACCTGATCGATCAGAGCCGGGTCGCCTATCGAGACCAGGAGGCCTCGGCCGCGCACGCGCAGGGGACACCGGCCTCGAAGGCGGCGGCATCCGGCCGGCCGGCGGGCGCGCCGGACAAATAGGTGCCGATTCGTCCCGCGACCAGGACCGATATCGCGGGCATTGCGACGCTGGCGGAGCGCTACTGGAAGTTCGAATCCATTGCGGGATTCGATCGGGATCGGATCGAGGCGCTGCTCGGCGAGTTGATCGTGGCGCCGCAGCGCGGCGCCTGCTGGGTGGCCGAG
>JBARBX010000101.1:0-3965 GCA_049793535.1 Steroidobacteraceae bacterium
TACGCCGACGTGATACTGCAACGGACAGCGATCAGTCTCAGCACTGCACTTGCCGGTGTGATTGGTATGTTGGGGCTGTTAGGGCTATCAGCGCATTCCGCCGCACAACGCACCAAGGAGATCGGCATCCGAAAGGCCATGGGCGCAAGTCGGCTCGATATCCTCCGCTTCTTTGTCTGGCAGTTCGCGCGTCCCGTTCTATGGGCAAACCTTATTGCGTGGCCATGTGCGTACCTCCTCATGAGGCATTGGCTTGACGGATTTGGGCATCACGTTAGTCTTAGCCCCCTGACGTTTCTTGCCGCTGGAGCGTCGGCGCTTCTCGTCGCGTTGGCGACGGTGCTCGGACACGCGCTGACGGTCGCGCGCGCCAAGCCGGTTCATGCCTTGCGCTACGAATGAGCGGGGAACACATACGTCTGAATAAATCACCGCCTGCCAATCCACTCCACGATCCCGAGTTCTGTCCGGAACGCGAATGCGATGGCGAAGACTGCCGCCAACGCAGCGAAGACCGTGGCGGCGCTTGCGAGAGTCGATGGCAGTCGAGGCAGCTCTATCGGCTCCCCAGTCGACTCATGATAGTCGACATACAGGCTACACAGGCCAAACAGGTAGATGGGCCGCAGGAATAGCACGACGATCCCGGTCGCGGCGGCAATCGGCACGACCGCCCAGAAATAATAATCTCCAATGTGACGTTCCAATGGTTCGTCGTGCGGGACGAGCTGCGGAAATGCTCGAAATAACATGATCGTTCCAACATAGGCGCCGATGCCGACGATCCAACACAACAGGGAATAACCCGTTCGCAGCGCCATTACTTCCCGAAAGCGATGCCTCAACAGGCCCACCGAGTCCTTACCGGCACGGAGCAGGTCGTGGCCGACGACCAGGCTTGGAAGGACGCCGGCGGAACCCACTTTCCACGCATAGTAGGCCGCTTCCTCGGCCACACGCGTCGCCACCGATCGGGTGTCCCCTTTCCTGGGCAGGCGGTCGAGAATTTGATTCACCGTGATCCAGGCATCCGCCCAGGTGAATAACCAGATCGCCCAGGTCCGCGGCGTGACCAGCCGCAGACAGGCGGCCAGCGACGCGCGGCGCCCCGTGCGACGCAGTATTTCGACCGCGGCTACGCAGGCCGACAACAATCCGAGGGGAAAGGCAGCCAGGCCGACGCAGGTGAAAGACCAGATCAAAAGAAAGATGTCAGCAGCGGTGCCACCGCCCCGCGACTGCACCGCGTCTCGCCAGACTTCCTCGGGAATCCAATAAAGCCCTTGGACCCACAGAAGATAGCCCAGCACGATGACTGCCCATTGCAGCAGCAGGAACACAAATACTTCTTCCTCACGGAAGACCAGGCTCAGGGTCGGGACAATCGCCGCCCCGAAGGCGCCGAGCGACTCGTCCGTATCCGGGCGATCCTTGTGAAACTGTGGTAAGGCTTGCACGGCACGCCCGACGAATTGAAGCCGATCTAGAAAGCTCCTGCGTCCGAGCACCGTCGGCGGATCGGCAGGCGTTGCCGGTGATTCGGCTTCTGGCGGTGGTGAGACCGGCGCAACCTGGGCAAGACGCTTCCTAAGATTCGCAGCGTTTATCGGGTACTCTTCCGGGAGGATGTTCTCCAAGCCTTCAATCACCTCGGCATAGGTGTAAGCCGAGTAGTTGATCTCGCCGTCCTTCACGGCCGAATCCGGCGATCGTCAATGTTCATTTGAGCGCGCCCGTCCTTAGCAGTCCGACCCCCAGCGTGCCGTGACAGCCAACGGGCGTCAATAGCGCGCGCCTGTGCCGCCTGCGTGGAGCGGGGCTTCCGCTGCCTTATGCGCTCGGCGAGGGCAACATATATTTCTGCTCGAAACTCTCGACGGGCACGGGCTTGCCAAACAGATAACCCTGCATTTCGTCGCAGCCCAGCAATCGGAGCTGACGCAGTTGCTCCTCTGTCTCTACACCTTCCGCCACCGTATTGAGCTTGAACGCGTGCGCCAGATCAACGATGACCGAGACCAGTGTCAGTCCACCGGTTGCTGAAACCATCTCTTCCACGAACGAGCGATCGATCTTGAGCGTGTCCACGGGCAGTTTTGCCAAGTAGTTGAGCGATGAGAAGCCGGTGCCGAAATCGTCGATGGCGATCGTGACGCCCAATGCTCGAATCGCGAGTAGGCTGCCAATGCTGCGATTGACGTCCTGCATGATCACGCTCTCGGTGATCTCGAGCTGAAGTCCCGCTGCCGCGTCTGCGGCAACACTGACGGCCTGCTGGATCTCCGCGACGAAATTGGGATTGCGCAGTTGCAGCGGCGACACATTCACCGCAACGCGCACGGCGGGGAGGCCGTCACGGCGCCAGCGCTGGTAGTCTCCAATCGCCTTATGCAGCGCCCAACGCCCCACATCATGGATCAATCCGGTTTCTTCGAGGATCGGAATGAAGCGACCGGGCGGAGTCAGGCCCGACACCGGATCGTTCCATCGGATCAATGCCTCGGCCCCGGTCAGTTTACCGCTTACAATGTTTACCTTGGGCTGGTAGTGAAGTACGAATTCCTCTCGTTCCAGCGCCCTGCGAAGGCGATTTTCTATGCCTAGACTGAGAGCGACGGTTTCAGTCATTTTCTGGGCGTAGAACAGATATCGGTCCCGGCCCGCCTTGGCTTTCTTCAGCGCCGCCTCCGCATTGTTGAACACCGTATCGGCGTCGGCGCCATCATCCGGGAATACGGCGACGCCGATTTTGGCGGCCGTACGGTACACAGCGCCGTTCAGGCTAAATTCATGCTTCATGAAGGCCGCGATCGTTTTCTCAAGCACCCGCGCAACGTTCGCCTCGGTCATGACTTTGGGCAGCACCACGGCAAAATGATCTGCATCGAGGCGCGCGACGAGGTTGGCGTTCGCGGCGTTCTGCGCCAGCCACTCTGCAACCTGCTTGAGAAGGGCGTCACCGGCTGACCGGCCCAGGCTGTCGTTGAGTTTCTTGAACCGCTCCAGGTCGACCACAAACACGGCCATCTGGTGACCGCCGTCGGCCGCGCTCAGCATGTACTGTGCGACGCGCTCAAGAAACGACCGGCGATTCGCGAGCCCCGTGAGCGAATCGTAATTCGCGAGGCGATCAAGTCGCTCCTGCCTTTCAAGATGATCGACGGCGAATGCGACATTGCCGGCTAGTTCGGTCAATAGCAGCAAGCCCGCCGCGTCGAAGAATTCCGGTTTGCTCGTATACAGCGCCAACACGCCGATTGGATGGTCCGAGACGATCAAGGGAAGCACGGCTATCGAGCGAATACCCGCCTCGGCGTGCATCTTGCCGAAGACGAGACTTTCGTCGCTCTTTACGTCGTTGGAGACAACCGCCGCTTTCTCTCTGATCGCCCGGGCGGCCATGGTGGTTCCCTCCAGCGTACCCTCGCTCGATGAGAAATGGCTCCTAATGGCGGACATGGCCGGCTCGTCGTGGCCTGCCCAGGCCACCGGAACAATCCGGTTCTCGTTAGGATCCACGACAGCTATCCATGCCATTTCGAATTCGCCGTGCTGGACCGCAGTCTGGCAAGCGCGGTTGAAAAGATCCGCGCGATCTTGAACTCGCACCATCGATGTGCTTATGCCGGTCACCATTGCGTACAGGCGATTGAGACGCCTGAGCCCGTCTTCCGCGGCCATCCGTTTGGTTCGATCCCTTGACACCCGCCAACCGGAGAGGACGGCGATCAGTAATGTCAGGCTGCTTCCCACGATCAAGGCGACTTGGGCCTCACGATAGCGGGTTGCGGCAGCCGACTTGCGTTCGAGCAGCAACTGTTGCTCTTCAGCTTCCGTGTCACGAGCCGTAGTGCGAAATGCGTCGAGAAGGGGGTCGTCCTGCGCGGCGCGGATCAGGGCCGCCGTATCCTCGGCAGCGGGCGTCCGGCGTAATCTCTCGATGGTTTCACCACGCTGGATCATAT
>JBARBX010000102.1:0-5400 GCA_049793535.1 Steroidobacteraceae bacterium
AATGACGGGAACGCGTCGGTTTTGATAGTCGTAAAACAGAAAATTGCCGTAGACCCAGCCTCGGTTGCCTTGCCAGTCCACATCGCACCACGTCCAATCGTCGAGGCAACCGTTCACGTTCAAAAGAGTGCCGGGCGGCAGGGTGAAAACGAGCGGGTACTCGGCACTCGGTCCGGCGCGCAGGTGCACAAAACCCTGGGTATATGCGGACCCGGCCCGGGCGGCAGAGCTGGAACCGATGGCGGCGACGGCAAGGATGGCAAGCAGCAGACGTTTCATTGCCTACCCGTGTTTGGTGTGATCGTTCCTGCCTTGAGTTTGAGCCAGTTTGGCAGCAACCGCAACGCACACTCGCCCTCAGGCGATTTTCTTGCGCCCGTGTAGCCGCCACACCAAATCGGCTTCGCCGCGGCTCAATCCGAACTGTTGCGTGAGCCTGCCGGAATCGGCGCCGCGGCGTGCGCAGTCGATGGCGGATTCGAGGGACCGCCGAGGCGATCGAAGTTCCACCCGATCCATACGCTCGGCGACGCCCGAATAGTCGCTTTCCACGCGCTTGACCCGCCGTCCGGTTTTCATGCTGATCGAGGCCAGCAGTTCCAACTCGCGGCGCACCGCCGTCAGGTTCGATTCGAGGGCGAGACAGCGGCTACGCCAGCCCCGCATTGCCTGAATCGCGACCAGCACCGAGGCCAAACTCAAGGTTCCGAGCGTGGCGGCTGCGATACCCCATACCGTGGTGATATTCATGTTCATGCGTACTCGTCGATGAGAGATTTGGGCGGCCGCGGAGTCGCTGACTCCGTGCCGTTGCCCGCCTGCGGCGCGGATTTGTCGGGCGGTTGTTTGTCGTCGCGGGGCGGCCCCTGCGATCCGCCGCGCGAAGGCCGCTTGTCCGCGATCGGGAGGGCTGGATAAAGACCCGAATTGCTCAAGCGGTCAACTTCACTCATTGCGTGACCTCGCTCATTCCGTGCTGGGTGTCTGGTTCGATTTTGGCGTCACTTGCTCTTTGATCAAAACCGTGTCGAGCGACGCCGGCGGCACCCGCTCGATCATGCGATTCGCGGCGTCATTCGACTCCGCAATGTCGACCCCGGGCGGCGTAACGTTGTCCGGCGTGTGCTCGTTGGTTCGCATCGTCGTCGTCGCGCCGGGCATGACTTCTTCGAGCACTAGAATGACGACGCGCCGGTTCGCATTTCGCCCCTCGCTCGTGTCATTCGATTGGCGCGGATGAAATTGCCCGAAACCGACGATTTCGAGCCGCAGCGGATCGACGCCCTGCCGCGTGAATTGATGCACCACGCTGGCCGCACGGGCCGCTGACAACTCCCAGTTGGACGGGAACAAAGTGGTTTTGATGGGCCGGTCGTCGGTGTGCCCTTCGACGCGAATCGGGTTGGGAAAGGGCTTCAGGACCTCCGCCAGCTTGTCGAGCACCGGTTCGGCGGCGGTGGTGAACTCTCCGGAGCCGCTCGGAAACAGGATGTCGGCGTTGATCTCGATTTCCAGCCACATGTTTTCGCGCCGCACGGTCACCAGCTTGGCGTCGATCAGCGACTGCATGGCATCCTGCACCTGACGCTGCATGCGGATCAGGGCTCCGGGGAGATCCGCGCTGTGCACGCTCTCGGTCTTGGTCGGATCGCGCGGTACGAGGCTGCCGTCCGGAGTCGACTTCTCGTCAATCTTGATGAGCGCGGTGGGCGTGATGCCGACCAGCGGCTTCTCGCCGCCCTTGCCGGGTTCCTTCTCGCCGAGATTCACCGGCCGCAGGGTTTTCGGCGCCCCGTTGAACGCGGCGATCATCGAGTCCGACAGGATGCGGAATTTTCCTTCATTCACCGACGACATGGCGTACATCACCGTGAACAGCGCGAACAGCAAAGTCACGAGGTCGCCATAGGGGATTGCCCAGGCCTCGTGGTTTACGTGATCCTCGTGCTTCTTCTTGCGGGCCATGTCGTCCCTTAGTGGTGGAAGTACCCTTGCAACTTCGACTCGATGTTGCGCGGATTCTCGCCCTGGGCGATGGCGATGATGCCTTCGATCACCATGGTGCGTACCTGGGATTGGCCGTGAATCACCGACTTCAGCTTGTTGCCCATGGGCAGGAACAGCAGATTGGCGAAAGCGATGCCGTAAATGGTCGCGACGAAGGCGGCGGCGATGCCGTGGCCGAGCTTCGATGGGTCGTTGAGATTCTGCATGACCGCCATCAGCCCCATGACGGCGCCGATGATGCCGAGCGTCGGGGAATAGACCCCCATGGATTCGAACACCTTGGCGGCCTGGGTGTCGAAGTGTTCCATGGCGTCCAATTCGATTTCCATGCTGGAGCGGATGGCATCCGGCTCGCCGCCGTCGACCAGGGATTGCAAACCCTTCTTCAGGAAGTCGTCCTTCTCCGCTTCCACGGCCGACTCGAGGCCGAGCAACCCTTGCTTGCGCGCGATGTTGCTCCACTCGACTATCTTTTCGATCATCGCCGCCGGATTGTTCGCCGGCGGCTTGAACACCCAAGACACGATCTTCCAGGCGCGTATGTAGATCGCCAGCGGCGTCTGCACCAGGCTCGCGGCAAATGTTCCGAGCACCACGATCACGAACGCCGCGCTGCCGACCAGGGCGCCGGCGCTGCTGCCCTTCAAGATCGCCCCTCCGATGATGGCGATCAGGCCCAGCACGATGCCGATGATGCTCAGGATATCCATGACTTAGGCGGGCTCGAGCCACTCCGCAAGCCGTGCGCGCAGGCGCACCAGCGCCTGGCCGTGAATCTGGCAGACCCGCGATTCGGATACTTCGAGCACCTCGCCGATCTCGCGCAAATTCATTTCTTCATCGTAGTACAAGGACAGCACCAGCTTTTCGCGCTCGGGCAGCACCTCGATGGCCTGGCTGAGCGCATCGCGAAAGCCGGCGTCCTCGATGTGATCGAAGGGGCCCGGCTTATCGTCGCGGGCATGATCCGCCGGACTCGATTCATCGTCGCTCGATCCCATCTGATCGAAGCTGAACAGGCGGCAACTGGCCGCATCCTGGACCAATTTATGGTATTCCTCGATCGTCACGCCGAGACCCTCGGCGATGTCGATCGGGCTCGCATCCTGACCCTTGGCGTTTTCGATCTTGCGCACCACGTCGGCCATCTCGCGCATGTTTCGATGCACCGATCGCGGGGTCCAATCGGATTTGCGCACCTCGTCGAGCATGGCACCGCGAATCCGAATGCCCGCATAGGTCTCGAAATTGGCGCCCTTGGTGGCCGAGTAGTTCTTCGCCGCATCCAGCAGGCCGATCATTCCGGATTGGATCAGATCGTCGACTTCCACGTTGGGAGGCATCCGACTGACCAGGTGATAGGCAATGCGTTTGACCAAATCGGCATGTCTGAAGACCAATTCTTGCTGCGGCACCTGGTCGACCGGGACGTCGTCGTCCGCAATCGGTTTCGGGCCGCGTTTCTGTGTGTTCGAGTACTGTGTGCTTGCTCTCATTGCAATACCGTCGAAGGACCCATCCGGGCCCCAACCATGCGCTCCACAAAGAACTCAAGATGTCCTCGTGCTCCTTGGGGCACAGACCACTTATCGGCCTTCGAGGCCAGATTCTTGAGGGCAATGGACGAAATACACGCGGGAAACGCGTCGACGACGGCGGTCTGCCGCTGCACTGCACGCCGCAGGTAATCGTCAAACGGTACGGAACCTGCAAACTCCAGCGTCACATTGAGAAACCGGTCACAGACTCGCTGGATTTTCTGGAACAGGTCGGGACCTTCTCCTGAGCGGCGCGTCTGATTGGCCAGGATCTGGAAGCGCTGCACGCCGTGGTCGCGGCTCATCACCTTGATCAGCGCATAGGCGTCGGTGATGGAGGCCGGCTCGTCGCACACTACGACGACCACGTGATGCGCCGCCTGAGTGAAGGTCGTCACGCTGTCGCCCAATCCGGCCGCGGTATCAACGACCAGAACCTCCACGCGGTGGTACAGGTCGCTGAACGCCCGGATGATGCCGGCGTGTTCCGCCTCCGACAGATTGGCCATGTCCTTCATGCCGGAGGCCGCCGGCACGATTTGCAGGCCGTGCGGTCCGGTGACGATGGCGTCCTCGAGCGAGCACTGCCCCTTGATCACGTGCCCCAGATTGAACCGGGTGTGCAGTCCGAGCAGCACGTCGACATTGGCGAGCCCGAAGTCGGCATCGACCAGCATCACATCCCGGCCCTGCGCGGCGATGGACACCGCAAGATTGGCGGACACCGTGGTCTTGCCGACCCCCCCCTTGCCGCCGGTGACGGCAATCACCTTGACCGGGCGCGAGGAATTGAGCTCGGCCAGCGCTTCGGCCTGTGCCGGCGTTAGTCGGGTACTAGACATGGGCGGATCCTCGGCCGAAGTTGCGGGCAAGGTAGGCTTCGTCGCGGGCCATCGGCCTGCCCTCCTTCCACGAGAGCGCGGCGCGAACCAGCGACACTCGCTTCTGATGCGCTGCGTGCATGTCCTCCGGCACCCGCTGCCCGTCGCACACATAGGCTATTTTCATCCGATGGCGCAGAGTCGTGGAAATCACCGCGCCCAGGCTCGCCGCCTCGTCCACCTTGGTAAGAATGCACGCCACCGGGTTCAGCGGCGCAAAGGCCTGCACGATCTCGTCGAGCGCATGCCCCTCGCTCTGGGCGGGCAGCGCCAATAAGATCCGCGCGCGCGGTGCACCCTGCTTGAGCACCGCGAGCTGCTCGGCAAGACGAGCGTCTCGCGTACCCATGCCGGCGGTGTCGATGAGAATCAACTTCTTCGATTTGAGCCGTTCCAGCAACCCGGCCAGTTCCTTGCCGCTGTTGGCAACGTGCATCGGGGCTCCAAGAACCCGCGCGTAGGTCATGAGCTGGTCGCGTGCGCCGATTCGATAACTGTCGGTGCTGACCAGCGCCAGGTCCGCAGGCTGGTGCCGCATGCACCAACGCGCAGCGAGCTTCGCGATGGTCGTGGTCTTGCCGGCTCCCGTCGGGCCGATCACCGCCATGATCCCGCCGCTGACGCTGGCGAGATCGTCGACCACCGGCAGATGCTTGACCAGCAGCGCCATTGGAATATGCGAGGGGTCCTGCAATGAGGTGCGCTGCGGCGTGAGTTTTGCCAGCATCGCGGCCACGTCCGGCGCAATGCCCATGGCCGAGAGTTCTTCCAGCACGCGCACCTTCAAGGGCTCGCGCACGCGCTTGTCGCTCCACGTCATGCCGGCCAGCCCCGACTCGAGCAGCTGGCGCATATCCTTCAATTCGCGTTGCATGGCGCTGTAGTTCGCGTCTGCCCGCGCCGCTTGGGTCGCTTGCGCCACCTGCGTTGCTCGGGCCGCTTGTGTTGCGCGCGCCGCTTGCACTGTTCGCGCC
>JBARBX010000103.1:0-5126 GCA_049793535.1 Steroidobacteraceae bacterium
CGAAGCGATAGGGCCCGTTGCCGTCGATACGCACGGCGACACTTAGGCGCTTGGTGGCGTCCGTCGCCGTGTCTACGGCCGCGGGTTCCCGTTCAGCGGAGGCACGCGACGGCGGCACAATCTGTGCCCGCGCCACGGCCCAGGTCAAGGCGAGCGAGCCCGCGCCGTAGCGCAGGAATTGCCGTCGCGACACATCGCCGAGCGGTGCCAATGAGCCTCCTACCAGTCGCTTCAGCGGACAGTGCAATATTCAGCACCAACGGGCACTGTAAACCCCTGGAATCGACAGTCAACCAGCCATGAAAACTGCGTTATGGCAATGCCGGGGCCGAGCGACCCGGAACGCTCGACTGGCGAGAGCGTACGTCGCCGCAGCCGTACCCTGACGCCGGTTGCCGCCGCTGTCGCCGCGGGTTGCGGTCACAATCCCGTTATCGCGGGATGTGACAATGATCAGGTGCCCCCTGCGCTACTATCGTGCGCCGCGCGCGGCCGGCGCTCGCGAAGCTGGCAACGGGGCCGCTGAGATCGCATATTAACCTGCAATTTCAAGGGGTTTTGTGATTGGCACAAATATTGCTTGAAATTTATCATGTATCATGACGAAACACCCTTATGCGCTTGCCGTCGCTCAAGTTTCTGAAGACCTTTCAGGTCGCGGCCAAGCTGCAAAGCTTCAAGGCCGCGGCGGAGGAACTATTCGTCACGCCCTCCGCCGTGAGCCATCAGATCAAGACGCTGGAGGAGCAGCTCGGCGTCGCCTTGTTCGAGCGCGGCGTGCGTACCCTCACCCTGACCGATGCGGGTGCGCACTACCTCGAACACATCAGCGACATTTTCGCCAAGCTCGAGTCCGTCACGGAACAGCTTCAGGTTCGCTACGGGCGCACCATCATCCGGCTCAACGTGCCGCCGTTCTTCGCCAATGAAATGTTGCTGCCCCGTCTGGCGTCCTTTTCGCAGGCGCGCGAGGAAACCGACATTCGCATCGAAACGACCTTCTCCGCACCCAAGACGCATCCGCCGGAAGCCGATCTCTCCATCGTCGTCGGCTCCGGGCCCTGGGAAGGCCTGACGGTCCACGAGTTGTTTGCGCAGAGCTTCATTGCCGCCTGTTCGCCGGCCTTTCTGCTCGAGAACCCCATCAGTTCCTACGCCGATTTGAACGGCAAGACCTTGCTGGTGCACGAAGAGCGGCGCGAAGCATGGGAGCGCTGGGCGGCGGCTTTGGGAATCGAGTCCATCAAGCCGAATCGGCTGGTGCGTCTCGACACCATGTCCGCCGTGGTGCTGGCCGCCGAACAGGGCGTGGGCGTCGCTCTCGTGCCGGCGCGCTTGAGCGCAGATCGCTTCGTCGCAGGCGGCCTGGTGAAGCCGTTCGCGGCGGAACTGACCACCAATGAAAGCTACGTGCTACTGCACAGACCCGAGGACCGTGCGCGCGAGGATCTGCAGGAACTCACGCAGTGGATCCTGGCCGAGTGCCGGGTCGCATGAGCCCGACGAACGACGCATGAGAGAAACTTCAAGGCAGCAGGGATTTTCTCGTTTGTGCTGGAGTTGAGCGCCGCCTATGGTGCATATGGGGGTTGGTATTTTTGACCCAAGGAAATACCGCCATGAAATATCGCATCATCGGTCTCGCGCTCGCGACGGTCGGATCACTCGCTCCCGCCATCTCCCAGGCTTCGTCCGAGAAGGACGCGCTTGCTTCTTGCGTACGCACCTTCGCGGCGAGCCTGGCTGCTCCCGGTGCCGCGGCCCCTGCGTACAAAGTGGAGTATCGCGGCAACCTCTATTTGCAATCGACGATGGACGTGTACAGCCGCGTATACACTTTCCATCTGTTGGCCAAAAGCAAGACCGGATCGTCGATGGCGCAAGCCCGCTGCGCGACGGATTCCCGCGGCACCGTGATCGCCCTCTCGCCGCTCCCGCTGCAGGCCGCTCTGCCGACTCTGGCCGCGCAATAGGATTGCGGCCGGCCCGCGCCGGCTGGCGAGTTCATCGCGGCCGGGGTATAAATCCGCGATGAGTCTGGTACTGAATGGTGGGCCGGCTGCACGCGCAGCCGCCCTTGAACTCGTGGTCGCAGTTGCGGAAAACGACGTCATCGGCCGGCACAATGGTCTGCCGTGGCATCTGCCCGCGGATTTGCGGCATTTCAAATCGCTGACCCTCGGCAAGCCCGTGCTGATGGGCCGCAAGACCTACCAGTCCATCGGCAAAGCGCTGCCCGGCCGGATGAACATCGTCCTTTCCCGGTCGGCGGATTTCGCGCCCGGCGACAGCCTGGTCGTGAACAGTCTCGGCGACGCGAGAATCGCGGCCGGCGCGCAGTCCGCGTTGATGGTGATCGGCGGCGCGGAACTCTATCGTCAATGCCTGCCGCTCGCCGACCGCATCCATCTCACGTTGATCCACACGCGGATCGAGGACGGCGACACGACTTTCGAGGGCTGGCGCGGCGCACGGTGGAATGTGAGTACGCAGGAGCGTCACGCGGCGGACGAGAACAACGCGTACGCCTACAGCTTCATCACGCTGGAGCGGACGGAGGCGGCGGGTCTTTAGTCGACCGGCCCGAGCTTGGCCAGGATTTCACGCTCCGCGCGTTCGAAATCGATGTCCTCGAGACCTACGACCGGGCTCTCGGTCAGTTGGTCCAAAAGCTGCGTCTGAAAGGTGCCCCGATCCAGCGCGGTGCGGTACGGAATTTCATGATGGAACATCACCATCGAGTAGCGCGGAATGAAGCGCCGCGGGAAGCGCCGCTCGAGCTCCAGCGACAGTGCCCGTTGCAGCCGGAACTTGGGGTCGGCGACGCGCTCGCGCATTTCAAGATAATTGTCGAGCGCCATGGCGGCGATGGCGTCGGTGTCGGGTTTGCGCAGGGCGCCGAATTCCGCGAACGCACTCTCCCACGAAGCGTTTCTCCCCAGGCAGGCGTCGAATTCCACGCAGTCCTCGAAGCAGCAATTCATGCCCTGCCCGTGAAAGGGCACCATGGCGTGGGCTGCATCGCCGATCAATGCAGTCATACCCTCATGAGCCCAGGGTCGCGCCGACACGGTGCCGAGAAACCCGACCGGGTGGTGCTTGAACTCGGCGACGCAATCGGGCATCAAGGCGCGCGCATCCGGAAAATTCCGCGACAGGAATTCCTCGATGTCGGCCGTTTGGGTCAGGCTCGCAAAGCTCAGCGGACCCTGTTTGGCCAGGAACAGAGTGGCCGTGAAGCTGCCATCTTCATTCGGCAGCGCGATCAACATATGGTTGCCCCGCGGCCAAATGTGCAGTGTATCCGCGGCCATCGCATAGCCTCCCGCCGCATCGGGGGGCACGGACAGTTCCTTGTAGCCATGCTCGAGATCGGTTTCCCGCGCGTCGATCAGTTTCAGGGAGCTCAAGCGCCGGCGCAGCAGAGAGCCCGCACCGTCGGCCGCGAGCAGTGGTTGCATGGGTACACTGATGAGGCGATCGTGGCGCAGATCCCGAATCAGCGCCGCGCCGCGCTCGAATTCCGCCGACTCGAAGCGGTGCTCGAAATGCACGGTCACCCCGGGTTGCCGGGCGGCGACGTCGAGCAGCGCTTGATTGAGCCGATGCCGCGAGACGGAGAAAATCACTTCGTTGGGCCGCTGACCGTAGGGCTGAAGCGCGGTGCCACCCTCCCGATCGTGAATGAGCCGCCCGCGCATCGGCAGGAGCGCCTGCTCAATGTCCTCGAACACGCCTGCGAATCGCAGCGCGTGAATGCCGCGATCCGCCAAGGCTAGATTGATGGTTCGGCCCGACGGTGCGGGGCTCCGCCGAGGGTCTGCACGGCTCTCGTACAGTTCCACCGAGTGGCCGCGGCGCTGCAATAGTATGGCCAGCAGCGCGCCCGTCGGCCCTGCGCCGACGATGCGAACGACGCCCGGGCTGCCGCTCACCGGCGCAAGGCCTGCGACAGGGCATCGACCGCGGCAAACACGTCGCTGAACGAGTTGTAGAGAGGCGCAGGCGCCAGCCTCAACACGTCGGGCTCCCGCCAATCGCCCACGACTCCGGCCGAGCTGAGCAAATCATGGCAGCGCTTGGCAGCGGCGTGCGACCGGGCGATCCGCAGACTCAATTGACAGCCGCGCGCCTCGGGTGTGCGCGGCGTGATGATCTCCACCTGATCCGCCAGCCGCTCATCGATGAGGCGTTGCAGGTATCCGGTCAACGCCAACGATTTCTCGCGCAGGCGCTTGAGGCCGGCACGCTGAAACAGGTCCAACGAAGCCAGCAGAGGCGCCATGGACAGCACGGAGGGATTGCTGAGCTGCCAGCCCTGCGCGCCGGGGATGGGAATGAACTGCGGCCCCATCTGAAATCGCGTCGCCGCGTCATGTCCCCACCAGCCGGCAAATCGCGGCAGCTCAGGGTGGCGGGCGTGCCGCTCATGCACGAAGCAACCGCCGACGGCGCCGGGACCCGCGTTCAGATATTTGTAGCTGCACCACACCGCAAAGTCGGCACCCCACTCATGCAGGTTCAACTCGGTGTTGCCGATGGAGTGCGCAAGATCCAGGCCCACCGCGGCGCCGGCGCGGCGCGCCGCGGCAATCATGGGCGCGAGGTCCAAGGCCTGTCCGGTGAGGTATTGCACTCCCGGCAGAAGAACCAGCGCCAACCCGGCTCCTTCCTGCTCGATGCGGCCGACCACGTCCTCCGTTCTCAACGTTCTCTCGCCCGACCGAGGCTCGATCTCGATCAAGTGCTCCGGCGCATTCAGTCCGTGCATGGCGAGCTGCGACACCATGGCGTAGCGATCGGAGGGGAATGCCGATTTCTCGACCAGCACTCGATTGCGCGTCGCGTCGGGGCAAAAAAAACTCACCAACATCAAGTGCAGATTCACGGTCAGGGAATTCATGGCGACGACTTCGGTTTCCAGCGCACCGACCAGGCCGGCAAGGGGCGCAGCCGCTTGTTCGTGGTAGCGGATCCACGGGCGCGCGGCGCTGTGGTGACCGAGCACTCCGAGGCGCCGCCAATCCTCGAGTTCCTGTTCGACATGGCGGGTCGTCGATTTGGGCTGAAGCCCCAGGGAATGGCCGCACAGATACACGAGCTTGCGGCCCGCGCCGTCCTCGGGG
>JBARBX010000104.1:0-3545 GCA_049793535.1 Steroidobacteraceae bacterium
GTCCAAGGTCACTCAAGGATCGATCACGATCGGCGGCCGCGCCATCGGCTATCAGTCCGAAGCCGGCATCCTCGTGGTGCACGTGAAGGATCCCATGGACGACGACCCGCAGCCGGCCCGCGAGGACAAGGGCGGAACGCCGCCCCCGCAACCGCCCGAGGCGGGAATGTCCTACGTCGCCTATTTCCATGGCGACAAAGAGGACCCGCGCCGGCCGATCACCTTTCTCTACAACGGCGGACCCGGTTCATCGACCGTTTGGCTGCATATGGGAGCGTTCGGTCCGAAGCGGGTGGTGACGGCGGACGATACGCACAGCCCGGCGGCGCCGTATCGTCTTGTCGACAACGAATACACCCTGCTCGATGTGAGCGATCTGGTGTTCATCGACGCGCCCGGTACCGGATTCGGGCATCTGCGGGGAACCGACAAGGAGAAGGCCTTCTTCGGCGTGGACCAGGATGCGCATGCATTCGCGAATTTCATCGTGGAATTCCTGTCGCGCCACAATCGCTGGAATTCGCCGAAGTATCTGTTCGGCGAGAGCTACGGCACGACCCGCTCGGCGGCGCTCGCCAATATACTCCAAAGCGAGAAGTCCCTGGACCTCAACGGCATCATTCTCCTGTCGCAGATATTGAATTTCGACGACAGTGTCGACCAGCCGCAGTTCAATCCCGGCGTGGATCTGCCCTATGTGCTGGCGCTGCCCACCTACACCGCCACCGCGTGGTATCACCACAAGCTGCCGAGCCAGCCCGACGCGCTCGAGCCTCTGCTCCGGGAAGTCGAGAATTTTGCGCTGACGGATTACGCGCAGGCGCTGGCGGCGGGGTCGACCCTGAGCGCCGAACGCAAATCCGCGATCGCGGCCAAGCTGCACAACTATACCGGCCTTGCGGTCGATTACATCGAGCGCGCAAACCTGCGGGTCAACGGCGGGGAATTCGAGAAGACCCTGATGGGCAGCGACGTCACCACGGGCCGGCTCGACACCCGGTTTGCGGGACCCACCATCGATCCCATGAGCAAGGAAGCCGACTACGATCCGCAGTCGGCCGCGATCTCCTCGGCCTATGTCTCAGCCTTCAACGACTACGTGCGGGGCGTCCTCAAGTTCGGCGATAAGAAGACTTACAAGGCGGAGTTCGACGTCGAGAAGATCTGGGACATGCTGCATCAGCCGCCCGGATCGACCACCAAGATCCCCGGACCGATCAACGTAATGCCCGATCTCGCCGTGGCCATGAAACAAAATCCGAATCTCAAGGTTCAGCTCAACGGCGGCTACTACGATCTGGCGACCCCGTACTTCGCCGCGGTGTACGAACTGCGCCAGCTCCCCATCCAGAGTTCGCTCCAGGGCAATATAGAGATGCACTTCTACACCTCCGGCCACATGGTCTATGCCCATGAACCGGATTTGAAGAATTTACATGCAAATGTCGCGGCGTTCATCGAAAAGACCCGGAACGGCGCCGGTAAATGAGCGGCGGACCGAGCGGGCGTGGCGGATTGCACGCGGGTGGGGCGCAATTTGCTTCGGGGGCGATTCCAAACCGCAGCGGGGGACGTATAATTTAGCCGTGATATAACCGTGACGATCTCGTACTTCGGGGGGGGTCTATGCAGAATCAGGCACACACGGAGTCGGCGATGCGTTCTGCGTCGCTGCGGGGCGACTCGGCGGGTTGCTACCGAGGACGCGAACTGGCGGCCGACTTGCTGGCGCGGCTGTTTGGCCGGTTGAGCTTTCGAGTTTCGCTGCGTCTCTGGGACGGGGGGGCTCTGCAAGTAGGTGCGGCCGATGCGGGGCGCCGCGAGGCCCCGTTCACCCTGGTGTTTCGCAACCCCCACGTGGTCTGCTCCGCGGTGCTGGGGAGAGACCCGCTGCGGTTTGCCGAAGCGTATTTCCGGGGAGATTTGGACATTGAGGGCGATTTTTTCGCCGCTCTCGCGCTCAGGGACCACCTGGAGGCGCTGCAGATGCCTGCCGCCGAGCAGGTCGGAGCGGTGTTCGCCGCCCTGCGCCTGCGCGCGCTGAACGCCGACCGGCCGCGCACCCAAGTCCATTGGGCGCCCGCTCACGGACGCGCCGTGAAGGCGCATTCCAAGGCCGAGAATCGCGCCTCCATCCATTTTCACTACGACGTGTCCAACGACTTCTATGGACTCTGGCTGGACCGTGCGATGGTGTATTCCTGCGCGTATTTCGAGAACGTGCACGGCGATCTGGATGCCGCGCAGGAGGCGAAACTCGACCACATCTGCCGCAAGCTGTCCCTGCGGCCGGGCGAGAGCTTCCTCGACATCGGCTGCGGATGGGGTGCGCTCGCGATCCACGCCGCGCGGCGCTATGGAGTACGCGCGCACGGCGTGACCCTGAGCCGGCAGCAATTGGAGGCCGCGCGCGCGCGCATTGCCGAGAACGGCCTCGAGGATCGCGTCAGCGTCGAGTTGCTGGATTACCGCGACCTTCCAGGCGAGTCCGTCTATGACAAGATCGCCAGTGTCGGCATGTTCGAGCACGTGGGCTTGGAGAATCTGCCGGTGTATTTCTCCACGGTCCACCGCCTGCTCAAACCGCATGGTCTGTTTCTGAATCACGGCATCACTCATGACTCCGAAGGGTGGCAGAAGTCCATGTCCACCGAATTCATCAATCGCTACGTGTTTCCCGACGGGCAGCTCGACACCATCAGCAACATCCAGCGGGTCATGGAGCGCTCGAGATTCGAAATCGCGGACGTCGAGGCCTTGCGCCCGCACTATGCACTGACCCTGCGCCACTGGGTGGCAAGACTCGAGCGCAACCATTCGCGTGCCCTGGAGTTTGTCAACGAGGCGAGCTACCGGGTCTGGCGGCTGTACATGGCGGCGTCCGCACTGGATTTCGAAGCAGGGAACATCGGCATCTACCAGGTGCTGGCGGGCAAGCGGGCCCCGGGCAATCTACCCATGCCGCTCACCCGGCGTTACCTGTACGCCTGAAGGAGCGGGGGCGGGCGCCAGATAGCCGCACATGCCGAGAGTGGCGAACGGAACGGCCGACGCCGGCCGCGGCGCGGGCACTGGTGTTAATATTTTCGAGGGATCTATAACAAAAGTACGCCATGACCGTAAAGTTCGCCGAATTGACCATCGAGAAGCGATCGATCGACTACGTGCCCATCGCCGAGCGGCACGGCAAGGTGTGGCATCTGTGGCCCGTGTGGTTTTCCGGAGACGCGCACCTGGCGACGGTCGCCACCGGCGTGGTCGGCATCGCCCTCGGCGGAAATCTCCTGTGGATGGCGCTCGCGGTGCTGTTGGGATGCGCGTTCGGCACCTTCTTCATGGCCTTTCACTCAACCCAGGGACCGCAGCTCGGTTTGCCGCAGATGATCCAGTCGCGGCCGCAGTTCGGCTACGTCGGCGCCTTGCTGGTGTGGGCGGTGGCGCTCATCGCCTACATCGGGTTCAATGCCTTCAATCAGATTCTGGCGGCACAGACGGTGCTGTCTCTGTACGGCGGCGATTCAACGCTGACCATGTTGGTGTTCACC
>JBARBX010000105.1:0-4501 GCA_049793535.1 Steroidobacteraceae bacterium
CATCAACGAGTACTGCGAACCCTGCGAGGCCATCGTCAACGGCCAACTGCGCGAAACCCAGCCTCTGGAGGAATTGGAGGAATTCTCCCTCGACGGCATTTTGTACGAGGCGTTCAACACCTCGGGCGGTCTCGGAACTCTTTGCGAAACCCTCGCAGGCAAGGTACGCAACCTCAATTACCGCACCATCCGTTATCCGGGCCACGCGGCCATCATGAAGGCGCTGCTCAACGATCTGCGGCTGCGCGACCGCCGCGAACTCCTCAAGGATATCCTGGAGAACGCCGTCCCCATCACTCTGCAGGATGTGGTGATCGTGTTCGTGACGTTGAGCGGCATGCGCAACGGTCAGCTCATGCAGGAGACTTACGCCAACAAGATCTATGCGGCGCCGCTCGGCGGCCGGGTTCGCAGCGCCATCCAAATCACCACCGCGGGCGGGATTTGCGCGGTGCTCGACATGCTGAGCGCAGGCAAGCTGCCGCAATCCGGCCTCATTCGCCAGGAAGACATCAAGCTGCCGGCATTTCTCGCGAACCGCTTCGGCCGCTGCTACGCACAGACGCCGGCCGCGGCCGCCCACGCGGCCTGACCATGGGGCACTTGGGGCGCTTGATCCGCGCAGTGGCGGGCGAACGGGCGGCGTGCGAGATCTTGGACACTCTGCAAATCGAAGGGGCCTTGCTCGCGCAAGGCGCGGACGAACGGGGAGAACCCGGCCGCGCGGTATTTGCCATGGCGCTCAATGCCTTGCTCTTTCAAGACTTGCTCGGCCGCGTGCCCACAGGCGCCGCCTATGTCGCGGACCGGCGCCGCTCGCACCATCGAATCACCTTCGATCACGGGGCGCTGCGCACGGTTTGCTTCGGCGCGGGACCGACCGGCGCACTGCCGGGCGGCATCGCCTCCTTCGCCCGAATCTTGGAGCCTCTGGGCTATGCCAGGGCAGGCGCCTATCCGCTCGACAAGCTGCGGATGACGGGCCACGCCTTCGCTCATCGCGAATTTGCCGCCACCCTGCCGCAGTTCTTCATCAGCGAACTGCACGTCGAACGATTCTCGCCTGAATTCGAGGCCGCCGCTGTCCGCGTGTTCGGCGCGAGCCGCGACCCCTTGTCGCATCACGCCCGCGCCGCGCTCCGTGCATTTGCCGAGCGGGGCCGCTGCGGCCTGGAGACGGCCGCCTTGGGATTGCGCGAAATCGTCGGCGCGTTCCGCTGCTGCCACGACACACCCAGTCTCGCCGACTACCGGCTGCTGCTGGCGGAGTCGGCGGAAGCGGCGTGGATGGCGACGGAAGGCTGCGCATTCAACCACGCCACCGACCGGGTGCCCGATGTCGATGCAGTCGCCGTCGAGCAACGCGCCTTGGGCCGGCCCATCAAGGACACGGTCGAGGTGTCGCGCAGCGAGTCCGTACGCCAGACCGCGTTCAAGGCCGACCCCGTCGTGCGCGAGTTTCGCGCCGGCGACGGCAGCGTCGTCTTGACCGTGCCCGGTTCCTTCTACGAGTTCATATCGCGCGAAATGATCCTCGCCGCGGATGGGTCGCGCCACTTGGATCTGCGCTTCGACAGCATGAATGCGCAGGGCATCTTCAAGATGACCGCGGCTGCCTGACGAAGGCGGCGACATCGGCGAGTGTCGGCGCGCGGCGGCGGGCCGGGATGCTGAGCGCGGCGACCGTATCGGCATGTTCCAGTTTCGGATACAGCTTCAAGGTCACGGGCACACCGAGCGCGCGCAGCGACGCGGCGAAATTGACCGAGTTCTTCGGCCGCACCGTTTCATCCTTCAGCCCGTGCACCAGCAGCATGGGCGGCGCGTCGGAACGCACGAAATCGATCGGCTGGGACAGCGGATAGTTCTGCGGCGGCCCGAACATGTCTTGAACGTCCGCCTCCTTGAGCGGCAGAAAATCGTACGGTCCGGACAGGCCGATCACTCCCGCAACGGGTGGCGGCGCCTGTCCGTCGGCCGCAAAATATCGCGGGTCGAGCGTCACCAGGGCGGCCAGGTGGGCGCCGGCCGAATGACCCATCAAGTACAGCCGGTTCGCAGCGGCGCCGTACCCGGCGGCGTGCGCGGCGGCCCATCGGCCGGCGCGCGCGGCATCGTCCATAAAGCCCGCCAATTTGACGTCCGGGTACAGGCGGTAGTTCGGCAGCACGGCGACATAGCCCAATTCGGCGAGGGCCGCGCCCACGAATCGATACTCCGACTTGTCGCCGTAGGTCCAGCGGCCGCCGTGCCAGAACACGACCAGCGGCCGCGATACTTCGGCCGCCGTTTCCGGCACGTACACATCCAGGCGTTGGCGCGGATGAGTTCCGTAGGCGATATTGGCGTGGCGGCGGTAGGCGCCGAAGGCGGCGGGCACGTTCGCCGCCACGAACGCGAGCTTGCCGCAGCCGGCCGTCAGGGCTGCCGCCAGTCCCGCGAGCACGCCGCGGCGCGACACGCCGGAGGGTCTATCGGCAGACATAGGTGACACGGCCTGCCTCGTCGAGGAGCCCGTGGCGAATCAGCCAGGCGCGCGCATCTTCGGCATCCTCAACGAACCATGCCGCGGCGCTTCCCAGCCTGAAGCTGTAACCCCATTCATCCATGTCGCGGCACATCCGCGGTTGGCCGACATTGGGCAGCGAATCTGCCAGCACGATTTGCAGGTAGCACACCGCGCTTTCCTCGGCGTCGTCGCCGCCCGCGTCCGTATCCAGTCCGGCGCGGCGTTCCGGAGCCATGCAGATGAAATGCGCGCTCTCGTGCAGCACCGAGTGCACCGGCGTGTCGAGCCGGGCGAAAACCTTCACTCCGATGAGACCCGCCTCGCGCTCGCCCCAATACGAGCCCGGAATGATTTCATCGGGAGCCACCAACCGCAACTGCAGGCCATATCGATCCAGGAGCAGTTCGAGACTCATCCGGTCGATGGCATTGACCAACAGCATCGCCGCTCACCGCTATTTCAAGCTCGTGAGCCGGCGCATGGCGATGGTGACCAGATCGCGCGCCATTTGCTGCCGCAGGATGTCGGCCTCGTGCTCCTTTGCCAGCAGCGCGTTTTCCTCGAAGCTGTAGTCCCTCGACAAGCTCAATGTCTGCGGCGCGAGCAGTTCCTTGTCGGCGCCCAGCACCGAAAAGGTGACCGTGTAGGTCAGTTCATATTCCGTCGGGATATTGGTCGCGGACACCGACAGCGTGCGTCGTTCGAGCAGATCCTTGGTGACGTCTATCGAGGCCGTGGAATTCGCACGCACGGTCTGCAGTGCGGCGCCCGATGACTTTAGCTGGTGCTCGAACTCGCGCGAGAAATCAGTGTAGGGATCCTTGAGCGACAGGTACGGGCGCGCCAGCACTTTGGGCAGCGGATCGCTGCCCGCCAGCCGGAAACCGCAGGCGGAGAGCGCCAGTAAAAGGCTCAATCCCGCAATCCGCCGGCATCCATTCACGAGGGGCATGGCGCGATTACACCACGATGTTGACGAGCTTACCCGGCACAATGATGACTTTTCGCACTGTGGCCTCGCCGATGAACTTCCGCGCATGCGGCTCGGCGAGCGCCGCGGCGCGCACCGTCGCTTCCTCGGCCCCGGCGGCCACGGTGATATGACCGCGCAGCTTGCCGTTGACCTGCACGACCAGGGTGATCGACGAGGTCTGCAGGGCGGCGGCATCGACTGGAATCCACGGCTCGTCGATCAGCACTCTCGAATGTCCGAGAGCCTTCCACAACGCGTGGGTGACGTGCGGGATGATGGGCGAAAGTCCCAGCACCGCGATCTCGAGCGCCTCCTGCATCACGGCACGATCCTGAGCAGAGCTCTGGGGAAACTTCGCCAGCGCGTTCAGCAGCTCCATGGCCGCGGCAATCGCGGTGTTGAAGGTGCGGCGGCGGCCGATGTCGTCGGTGATCTTCGCCAAGGTGTGATGCGCCTGCCGGCGAATCGACCGCTCTCCGTCGGTCAGCGCGGACTTGTCGAGCGCCGCGGGCGCGCCCTGGCGCACATGATCGTGCACGGCCTTCCACAGACGCTTGATGAATCGCGAGGCGCCCTGCACACCCTCATCCGACCATTCGAGAGTCTGCTCCGGCGGCGCGGCGAACATGGTGAACAAGCGCGCCGTGTCGGCGCCGAACTCATCCACCAATGCCTGCGGATCCACGCCGTTGTTCTTCGACTTGGACATGGTGACCACGCCGCCCGATTCGACTTCGAGACCGTCGGCACGCAACACGGCGCTGCGCTGCTGCGCAGTGGGGTCCAGCGTGACCTCGACATCGGCGGGATTGAAGTACTCCACCCGTCCCGCGGCGGGTTTGCGGAAGAACACCTCGTTCAGCACCATGCCCTGGGCAAAATAATTGGCGAACGGTTCCTTGAATCCCACCAGCCCCAATTCCCGCATCACCCGGGTCCAGAAGCGCGAGTACAGCAAGTGCAGAATCGCATGTTCGATGCCGCCGATGTACTGATCCGCCGGCAGCCAGTACCCGACC
>JBARBX010000106.1:0-9365 GCA_049793535.1 Steroidobacteraceae bacterium
TGGCGCTCGCTCAAGTAGGGTCCCCAATGGTGCCAGCCATCGCGGCCGGGTACATTGGCGAGCAGGCGCTCGCGTTCGGTGTTCATTGTTGTCGCTCGAGCTCAATCCAGGCACGCAGTATCTCAGCGACGCTCCAAGCCTGCGCGAAACAGCCGCCCGCACTGTGAGGTGCGTCACCATCGAACACCTCGCTGACCGTGCCCACACAGGCGCTCGACAGGTGCTGCGCGATGGGCGCGAGAAACGACTGCGACAGCCGCGCATCGCCGTACACCCGATAGTGGGCCCGGGCGAAGGGCCCGAGCAGCCAGGCCCACACCGTGCCCATGTGGTAGGCCGCATCGCGTTGCCCGGCATCGCCCGCGTAGCGGCCGATGTATCCCGGATCGCGCGGACTCAACGTGCGAAGGCCGTGGCTGGTCAGCAGCTCGCGTCCGCAGCAATCGACCACCGCGCGCATCTGCGCAGGCTCGAGCATGCAGTAGGGCAGCGACACGGCGAGAATCTGATTCGGCCGAATGCGCGCATCGTTGCCGCCGGCGGTATCGAGCACGTCGTAGAGGCAGCCGCTCTCGGCGTTCCAGAATCGGCTGAAACTCGAACTTGCGCGGGACAACAAGCCTTGGCAGAAGCGCCGCTCGCCGGAATTACGCAGACGCGACGCGAGGCGGGCGGCGACATTCAGGGCATTCAGCCATAGCGCGTTGATTTCCACCGGCTTGCCGACTCTCGGAGTGAACACCTGATCGCCATGCTTGGCATCCATCCACGTCAATTGGGTGCCGGGCTCGCCGGCGCGCAGCAGCCCATCGACGGGGTCCACGGCGATACCGAAGCGCGTGCCCTCCGCGTGCGCGTGGATGACGCTCATCAGGATGGGGAACAGATCTCGCACCAGATCCGGATCGCGATTCGCGCCCAAGTAATCGTCGAGGGCCAGGAACATCCATAGCGTGGCGTCCGCCGTATTGAACTGCGGCGCCTCGCCGGCGTCGGGAAAACAGTTGGGCAGCATGCCGCGGTTGATGAAACGCGCGTACACACGCAAGATGTCTGCGCTCAGCTCGTAACGCCCGAGCGACGTGGCGAGTCCGGGCAAGGAAATCATGGTGTCGCGGCCCCAGTCGGTGAACCAGGGGTAGCCTGCAATGATGCTGAAGGCCGCCGCACCGAGCGCCGGGACCCCCGCCATGGCGCCGGCCGCCGCAGTGTCGCCACGGCGCACGATGAACTGATCCGAGGCCTGCGCCAGCGTACGAATCCACGCGGGCGCACGCTGGGGCAAGGGCGCAGTCAAGCGCCGCGAAGCCGCTGCCAGAGCCGCGAGCACGTCCGCACCCGGCGCCGGTACCGCCGCCTCGGCGGTGGCCAAGAGATACACCGGCTGCCTGACGCTCAACTCCACGGCGAAGGATCCGGGCGTCAATAAATCCTCCAGCGCGTCGAGACCCCGCTCCGCCTCGGTCCGATGCCAGAAGTTCCAATACCATTCGGGAGCCGCGCTGTACCGTCCCTCGTTCATGATGAGCCGGTAGGGCCGGGCTCCCGCGAAGGCCAGCACTGCGACCTGCGCCGCCTCCGGCTCGAGGTGGAAATCCTGGGGGCCGCGGTTCTGGCTGTGGTAGTCGCGATACGCGAGCAGCGGCTTGAGCGTCGCTCGCAGCGGCCCCGTCGCGCGCAGCAGTTCGAGGCGAAGGTAGCTGGTGTTCGCCCCCGGGGCCATGAAAATCCGGGTTTCCAGTAGTGCGTCCGCGAGCGCGTAGCGCCAGATGGGAATGCCGTCCTCGACCGCGAAGGATTCCAGATGCACGAAGCCCTGGCCGCTGATGGCGCCGCCGGCGAATTCATTCGCCGACAGGTCGGTCTCGACTCCCAGGTATTGCGCGCTCAACTCGACTTTGGCCACCAGCAGCGTGCGCTGCACCGGTGGATTCAAGCTGGCCACGAGAAATCCGTGGTAACGGCGCGTGTTGGCGCCGGCGACCGTCCCGCAGGCAAAACCACCGAGACCGTTGGTCACCAGCCATTCGTGGCGGCTGGCGCTGTCCCAGCTACCGCAAGCTTCGCGGCCGAGGATCAGCGGCGCGGTCCGTCGAGGAGATGGAGCATGTAACGAACTTTATCATAGAGGGCGGCTCCGCTAAGCTGCCCCAATGACAGCCATCTTTTGCGAGTGTCCGTATTCCGTACGGCGCCGAAATCCGCTGCCCAACGAGGCGAGACATGAGAATCATCATTGGGACAGTGTTCTGCGCGATGGCGATGTGCTGGCTGCCGTATCGAAGCGCCGCGGCCGGCGGCGCGGAGGGCACGGCACCCGCGGCGTCGGGCATGAAGCTGATCTCGCGGGGGGTTGGCGCCTACGCCTCGAGCGGGACGGCGTCGAACGCGAACGACGCCGACTACAACACGTACTGGCGCTCGAGGGGAACACCGGCGAGCCTGGCCTACGATCTGTCGGCGGTGCCGCCGGCGAATCGGCGCAGCATTTATCTGGTCTGGTACAACGATCCAAGCTACGGCTACGACCATGCGTTAGTCGGCGGTCCGGGGTACGACAATCTCGGCAGCTATACCCTCGAGGCCAACGCGGCGCCGGGCGGCAGCGTACCGGTTTCGGGATGGGTGACCCTGGAGACGGTCGCCGGCAACGTGCTGCACTCCAGGGATAGCGTCCTACTCTTTGCAGGCTATAACTGGGTGAGAATCAACGCCTCGGCCACCGACGGCTCGCCGGGCAACAGCGATATCGCACTGAACATGGATGTTTACGATGCCGGTGGCGGCGTCGTGGACGGTTGGCTGTTCGCCGGCGATTCCATCACGGCGACCGGAATGGGACACACCAACCTGGCCGTTCGGGCCGAGAGCTTCACCAATCTCGTGGGCGCCGCCACCGGCATTTTTCCCCCGCAGCAGAATGCGGGGATGCCGGGCTGGACCTCCGGCGACATGATTTCGCACCTTCCGCAGTGGCTGCGCGCCTTCCATGGCAAGTATGTGACATTGAGCCTCGGCACCAATGACGCGGCTTCGGGCGGCCCGCCGCGCGCCTTTTACGCCAACATGTCCACGCTGATCAAACAGGTGCTGTCGGCGGGAAAAGTCCCGCTGGTGCCGACCATACCCTGGTCGCGGGATCCCACCCATGCCCGCTACATTCCGCCACTCAATGAGCAGATTCGAGCACTGTACAAGGCGTATCCGGAGGTCATTCCCGGCCCCGATCTTTATGCCTACTTCGAAAGAAATGAGAGCTACATCTCATCCGACAACGTGCATCCGAGCGATGCCGGCTATGCGGCCATCCGGACTCTGTGGGCGGAAGTCGCGGCGCAAGCAATTTACCGCGCGAAGTAAGCAGGTCACAGCCCCGGCGCCGGGCCGCCATGGGACAGTACAGGTCGCGATTCGCTACGCGGCCCGGACCTAATTCCTTGTAGAATACGGGTTTAGCTCAATTGGATGTGTGGATGGCGCAGAACCGCTCGAGTGAAAAGGCCGCGTTGATTTGCGGCTCGGTGGCTTACGACACGATTTTGCAGTTCCAGGACCGCTTCAAGTCCCACATTCTTCCCGACAAGATTCACATCTTGAACGTGTCCTTCCTGGTTCCCGAGATGCGCCGCGAGTTCGGCGGCTGCGCGGCCAATATCGCGTACAGCTTGAAGCTGCTGGGCGATCGGGGAGTGCCCATGGCCACGGCGGGCCATGATTTCGCGCCCTATGCCGAGCACATGGTCGCCGAGGGCATCCCCCTCGACCATATCAAGGTGGTGGAGGGCACCTTTACGGCCCAGGCCTTCATCACCACCGACCTCGACGACAACCAGATCACTGCGTTTCACCCAGGAGCAATGCAGCATGCGCATCTGAACCGGGTGGCGGACGCGGGTTTAGGCATTGCGCTCGGAATCGTGGCGCCGGACGGCCGTCAAGCCATGATCGAGCACGCGGCGCAGTTCGCGGCTGCGAAGATTCCCTTCATTTTCGATCCCGGCCAGGGTCTGCCGATGTTCGGCGCCGAGGATCTTAAGACCTTTATTGCGCAGGCGCGATGGGTGGCGGTCAACGACTATGAGTGGGGTCTTTTGCAACAAAGGACCGGATTCACGGTCTCTGATATCACGGCCCAGGTCGAGGCCTTGGTCGTGACCCGGGGCGCGCAAGGGTCGGTGATCTACACCGGCGCTGAGACCTTGAACGTGCCGTGCGCCAAGCCTGCGGCCGTGATCGATCCCACCGGTTGCGGGGATGCCTATCGCGCTGGTCTAATTCACGGCCTGTTGCGGGGCCTGGATTGGGAAACCACGGGCCGGGTCGCCTCGCTCATGGGGGCGATCAAGATCGAGTCGCGCGGTCCGCAGAACCACCGCTTCACGCAAGCAGAGTTCGACCGTCGGTATCGGGACAATTTTGGCCAATCGCTTTAAAGGAATTACGCATGAGCAGAAGCTTCTCCTTCACCTCGGAGTCGGTCTCCGAAGGTCATCCCGATAAGGTCGCCGACCAGATCTCGGACGCCATTCTCGACGCCATTCTGGCCGCGGACCCCAAGGGCCGGGTGGCCTGCGAGACCCTGGTCAAGACCGGGGTGGTCATCGTGGCCGGCGAAGTCACCACCAGCGCCTGGGTGGACGTCGAAGCCATCGTGCGCAAGACCGTGCTCGACATCGGCTACGACACGTCGGAGATGGGTTTCGACGGCGCGAGCTGCGGCGTGCTCAACATCATCGGCAAGCAGTCGCCCGATATCGCTCAGGGCGTCGACCGCAAAGATGAGCGCAAGCAGGGTGCGGGTGACCAGGGACTGATGTTCGGCTACGCCACCAACGAGACCGACGTGCTGATGCCGGCGCCGATTACGCTGGCGCATCGCTTGGTGAAGCGCCAGGCTCAGGTGCGCAAGAGCGGCAAGCTGCCCTGGCTGCGTCCCGATGCCAAGAGCCAGGTGACCCTGCGCTATGAAGACGATCGTCCTGTGGGACTCGAGGCGGTGGTGCTGTCGACCCAGCACGAAGACAGCATCAGCACCAAGCAATTGCGCGAAGCCGTGATCGAGGAGATCTTGAAGCCGGTGCTGCCCGTCAAGTGGATCGACAAGCACACCAAGTACCATATCAATCCCACGGGACGCTTCGTCATCGGCGGCCCGGTCGGCGATTGCGGCCTCACCGGGCGCAAGATCATCGTCGACACCTACGGCGGATTCGCGCGCCACGGCGGCGGTGCCTTCTCCGGCAAGGACCCGTCCAAAGTGGATCGTTCGGCGGCCTATGCCGCGCGCTATGTGGCCAAGAACATCGTCGCCGCGGGCCTGGCCGAGCGCTGCGAGGTGCAGGTCTCCTACGCCATCGGGGTGGCCGAGCCCACCTCCATCATGGTAGAGACCTTCGGCACCGGGAAATTGCCGGACACGCGGTTGACCCAACTGGTGCGGGCGCACTTCGATCTCACGCCATTCGGTCTTCGCGAAATGCTCGATCTGGCGCGGCCCATCTATCAGAAAACCGCATCCTACGGGCATTTCGGCCGCAAGGAACCGGAGTTCAGCTGGGAACGGACCGACAAGGCCAGTACTCTCGCCGCCGAATTCAAGGCAACGCGCGCCGCCTGAGGCGCGCTTCATCAGGAGCTAGGAATCGATGAACGCAGCAATCAAGCAACCCAAGGATTATCTGGTCAAGGATTTGAGCCTCGCCGATTGGGGGCGCAAGGAGATCAAGATTGCCGAGACCGAAATGCCGGGCCTCATGTCCATACGGCATGAATTCGCGTCGCAGCTACCGCTGCGCGGTGCGCGCATCACCGGTTCCCTGCACATGACCATCCAGACCGCCGTGTTGATCGAGACCTTGAACGCGCTCGGCGCGCAAGTGCGTTGGGCGTCGTGCAACATCTATTCGACTCAGGACCATGCGGCCGCGGCCATCGCCGCCGGCGGCACGCCGGTGTTCGCGGTCAAGGGCGAGACGCTGGCCGAATACTGGGAATATACCCATCGCATATTCGAGTGGCCGGACGGCGGCCATTCGAACATGATTCTGGACGACGGCGGCGATGCGACTCTGCTGTTGCATCTGGGCGCCAGGGCGGAGAAGGACGCAGCGCTGATCGCGCGCCCCGGCAGCGAAGAAGAGCAATTCCTGTTCGCCGCCATCAAGGCCAAGCTCGCTGTGGATCCGAAGTGGTACTCGACCCGGCTTGCCAAGATCAAGGGCGTCACGGAGGAAACCACCACGGGGGTCAAGCGCCTGTATCAAATGGCCAAGGAAGGTCAGCTCGCCTTCCCGGCGTTCAACGTCAACGACTCGGTCACCAAGTCGAAATTCGACAATCTCTACGGCTGCCGCGAGTCCCTGGTGGACGCCATCAAGCGCGCCACGGACGTGATGATCGCCGGCAAGGTCGCGCTGGTGTGCGGCTACGGCGATGTGGGCAAAGGCTCGGCGCAGGCGCTGCGCGCTCTGTCGGCGCAGGTGTGGGTCACCGAGATCGACCCGATCTGCGCGCTGCAGGCGTCGATGGAAGGCTATCGCGTCGTCACCATGGACTATGCCGCGGACAAGGCCGACATCTTCGTGTCCGCCACCGGCAATTTCCACGTCATCACCCATGACCACATGAAGCGCATGAAGGATCAGGCCATCGTGTGCAACATCGGGCACTTCGACAATGAAATCGAAGTGGCGGCCCTGCGCGCCTATGCGTGGGACAACATCAAGCCGCAGGTCGATCATGTGATTTTCCCGGACGGCAAGCGCATCATTCTGCTGGCGGAAGGCCGCTTGGTGAACTTGGGCTGCGGCACCGGGCATCCCTCGTACGTCATGAGCTCATCCTTCGCGAATCAAGTGCTGGCGCAGATCGAGCTCTTCACCAACACCCAGAAATATCCCGTCGGCGTGTACGTGCTGCCGAAGTACCTGGATGAAAAGGTGGCGCGGCTGCAGCTTTCCAAGCTCGGCGCGCAATTGACCGAATTGACCGACACTCAGGCGCGCTACATCGGGGTCGAACGCCAAGGCCCTTACAAGGCCGAGCAGTACCGCTACTAAACGGTCGATGCGGAGGTAAACGCAAATGAGTTCGAAAGTCTATCCGGACGCCGCCAGCGCCCTGCGCGGCGTCGTGAAGGAGGGCATGACCCTGATGTGCGGCGGCTTCGGCGCCTGCGGCATTCCGGAAAATCTGATCGATGCCCTGCATGCGAGCGGAATTGGCAATCTCACCGTCGTGTCCAACAACGCGGGGCTCGACGGCGTGGGGTTGGGGCTGCTGCTGCAGACACATCAGATCCGCAAAATGATCTCCTCGTACGTGGGCGAGAACAAGGAGTTCGAGCGCCAGTACCTGGCCGGCGAGGTCGAGATCGAGTTCAATCCGCAGGGCACGCTGGCAGAGCGCATACGCGCCGGCGGCGCCGGAATCTATGCGTTCTACACCAAGGTGGGGGCGGGCACCCAGGTCGCCGAGGGCAAGGAAACGCGCGAGGTTGACGGCGAAACCTACGTGCTGGAGAAAGGATTGACGGCCGACGTGTCGTTCGTGAAGGCATGGAAGGGCGATACCGAGGGCAACCTCATCTACCGCAAGACCGCGCGCAACTTCAATCCCAACATGGCGACCGCGGCCCGCCTCACCGTGGCCGAGGTCGAGGAACTGGTGCAGCCCGGGCAGCTCGACCCGAACTGCATCCACACCCCCGGCATTTTCGTCCAACGCATCATTCAGGGCGTGAAATACTCGAAACTGATCGAGAAGCGAACGGTGCGCAAGCGCGAGGAGAAGGCCCATGGCGTGGTCGCGTGAGGAACTGGCCGTGCGTGCGGCCCGGGAGCTCGGCGACGGCTTCTACGTGAATTTGGGCATAGGCATTCCGACCCTGGTCGCGAATTACATACCCCCCGGCATGAGGGTCGTGCTGCAGTCGGAGAACGGCATGCTGGGCACGGGCCCTTTTCCCTACGCGGGCGAGGAAGATCCCGATCTGATCAATGCAGGCAAGCAGACCGTGACGGCGCTGCCCATGACCTCGTACTTCTCCTCCGCC
The DNA here is from genome assembly GCA_049793535.1 of Steroidobacteraceae bacterium. GTDB lineage: Bacteria > Pseudomonadota > Gammaproteobacteria > Steroidobacterales > Steroidobacteraceae > Bog-1198. Next base: position 8,054 of record JBARBX010000106.1, read on the forward strand.
GACAGCTTCGGGATGATTCGCGGCGGCCACATCGATCTGGCCATTCTCGGCGCCATGGAGGTCGCGGAAAACGGCGACCTGGCGAACTGGATGATTCCGGGCAAGATGGTCAAGGGCCTGGGCGGGGCGATGGACCTGGTCGCCGGGGTGAAGCGCGTGGTGGTGGTCATGGACCACACCTCGAAGGACGGGGATCCGAAATTCAAAACCCGCTGCGAGCTGCCGCTGACCGGAACCAATGTCGTCGACATGCTGATCACCGACCTTGCGGTGTTCTCCCGGCCCAGCCGCAGGGATCCGTTCAAGCTCATCGAACGCGCGCCCGGTGTCACGGCCGAGGATGTCCGTCGCAAGACACCGGCGAAGTACTCAGTATAGATGCCCAAACTCGACTATTTGCAGCGGCTGGAGGCCGAGAGCATTCACATTTTCCGCGAGGTGATCGCGGAGTGCGAAAAACCGGTCATGCTGTACTCGGTGGGCAAGGACAGCTCGGTGATGCTGCATCTTGCGCTCAAGGCCTTCGCACCCGCGAAGCCGCCGTTCCCGCTGCTGCAGATCGCCACGGGATGGGACTTTCGCGACATGCTCACGTTTCGCGACGCCACCGCACAGAAGCACAACTGGGAACTCTTGGTGCACACCAACGAGGAGGGGGCGCGTGCCGGGGTGAAGCCGTGGAGCCACGGTGCCGCGTATTCCGACATCATGCTGACCCAGGCACTGCGCCAGGCCTTGGACAAGTACGGTTTCGACGCGGCGTTCGGCGGCGGCCGCCGCGACGAGGAGAAGAGCCGCGCCAAGGAACGCGTGTTTTCGTTCCGCTCGGCGCAGCATCGCTGGGACCCCAAGAACCAGCGCCCCGAGCTTTGGTCGCTGTACAACGCGCGCAAAAATCGCGGCGAGAGCATCCGCGTGTTTCCGCTGTCGAACTGGACCGAACTCGATGTGTGGCAGTACATCCATTTGCAACGGATACCCATCGTTCCCTTGTATCTCGCAAAGCCCCGTCCCGTGGTGCGCCGCGACGGCCGATTGATCATGGTCGACGACGACCGCTTGCCATTGGGGAAGGACGATCGCGTGCAGACCCTCGCGGTGCGCTTCCGCACTCTCGGCTGCTACCCGCTCACCGGTGCGACGCTGAGTTCGGCCGCGGACGTTCCCGCGGTGATTCGTGAAATGCTGTCGACGCGAAATTCCGAGCGCGAGGGCCGCGGCGTCGACAATGAGGGTGCGGCGTCGATGGAAAGGAAGAAGCGGGAAGGATACTTCTGATGGCGGCGGATGCGCGCGACCTCGAGGAATACAT
>JBARBX010000107.1:0-1792 GCA_049793535.1 Steroidobacteraceae bacterium
ATGGCAGGCGCCGCTCGCTGCGGTTCGGCACACCCGTCGGTGGGCACGTACAGGCCGCAGGCGAAGGCGCGGCTCGCGCCGGGCGTCAGCGTCGCGAGTTCGGCACCCCGCACCATGCGGGCACCGATGTCATAGGGCTTGGCCATGTCCATCCAGTCGGCGAATCTTTTCTCGTCCGATTCGCTCTCGCCCACGTACAAAACACCGCACTGGCGAAAACCGGTGTCGAATTCAGTCAGGCGTCTCATCTCGCGCCATAGCTGCAGGCTCTGCACGATCAGCTGCATTTCCCGCACATCGCGCCCTGCCTGCCGGCACCAGCCCCAGTTCCGGCTGGATTGCTCGCAGGCGACATAGCCCTTCTCACAAAGCACGACGGGAATGCCGCGGCCCGCCAGAGTCAACGCCGCAAATGTGCCGATGATGCCCCCGCCGACCACGACGACGCCCGTGGCGGCGGGCAGTGCTTCATCGGATAGGACGGAATCGACATAGGGACCCATGAGCTTGCATTCTAGTCCATCCCCCAGTAGATAAACGACTCATGCGCCACTCCATTCCCTTGATCGATATCGGCTCGCTGTTCGGCGAACCGTCGCGCGAGCGTACTGAAGCCGATCGAGCCATCATGGCGGCGGCGGCAACGCCCGGATTCATGGTGGTGAGAGGGCTGCCGCCCGATGTACCGGCGGGGCGCGCCGTGCGGGCCGATCTGTTGCGTCTATTTCAATTGCCGGAGCAGGAGACACGCAAGCTGTGGCGGCAGAAATTCGACCCGGCGCATTCGAATGTGTATCGAGGATGGTTTCCCCTGCAGCGGGGCTTCCTCACTGCCAAAGAGGGCATCGACATGGGCGCCGATGTCCTCCACGGCGCCTCGGTGGTGCGCAGCGACGATCCATTGCGAGAAGCCACTCCGCTGCCGCCAGCCGATGCGCTGCCGGGGTGGCGAGAGTCGGTGGCTGCGTACTACGCCGGCATGGACAAGGTGAGCCAGGTGTTGATGCGGGCGATCGCGCGTGGCTTATCATTGGAGGAACACTTCTTCGATCGCGCCTTCCACAGAGGTCTGTCGACGTTGCGCCTGCTGCGCTACCCGCTTCGAACCGATGCGGATCAAGCGGCACGCTCCGATCCAAGTGTCTGGGTGATGCATGACGGCGCACGTTTCTATGTGAACGGCGCGCCGCATGTCGACTCAGGGTTCCTAACCCTGCTGGCGCAGGACGGCGTCGCAGGCCTGCAGGCACGCCACCGGGACGGTGAATGGCTCGATGTTCCGCCCAGCGATGTTGGCCTGGCGGTCAATTTCGGCAAGGTGCTCGAGCGCTGGTGCGGCGGTCGAATCAAGGCAACCGAACACCGTGTGATCGGCACGGGCCGCGAACGCATGTCCATCCCATTTTTCTACGAAGCCCGGGCGGACGCCGAAATTCGTCCGCTGCCGATGGACGGCGCCGAGTCGTTCGAACCGTTCTTGTACGGCGACTATCTGTGGGCCACGACGACCCAGTTCGTCGAATTCACGGGAATGGAATCGTTGCGCAAACCGCTGCGAGGCACGACTCCCGGCGCTCTGCGCCCTTGAACTTCGGGCGCAGCGCCCCCACTTGGCTTGAGTGACGCCCCGCCGTGTACTCCTGAATCCGCTCTGGCTCGTCCTATTACTGCCCGCCTATGTCGGTTGGCGGCTGTTGCCGGCCCTATCGATCGGCCCCTTGGGCGTATCCGCGGGCATTGTGCTCCTGATCGTTTGCTGCGTCGCCATTCCGCTCGGGGTGCGCAATCGGTC
>JBARBX010000108.1:0-5921 GCA_049793535.1 Steroidobacteraceae bacterium
TTACTATGCATCGCCGGACTGGTCGGAGCGTGATGGAGGGAATCTTGAGCTTTGGCCGACCGGGCCCAAAGGTCCGCCAATTACCATCGTCAGTAGGTTCAATCGGCTGGTGGTCATGGTTACGCACAAGCAGTCCTGGCACTCCGTTTCTCGAAATATGGGCAACGCGGATCGCTGTTGTGTCTCCAACTACTATTTTTCAGAGCATCCCATTGGGAGCGAACACTATAGTCACGTAACGAGTTTCAGAGGGCGACCGGAGCAGCCCCTAAGAGATCTTGTACTAAGAGGGGATAACTGGTTGCGGACAATAGTTGGCAAGTTATTTCCAGCAGCCATCAAGGGCAATCGTCACTACTACAAGAAGGAAATCAGGTAGCTCCCGCGGATTTTGGTGGCATGCTGGGAATTTGGAGCCGCGAATGGATTGGTGGTTGACGAAACAGCCTTTGTTGCAGACATGGCGGCAGGTACGCACGCATGTGCTGCCTAATTTGCGCCACTTGCCTGCGTCGCATTTCCGGCGATGCGGCGCTTGCCGCAAGATCACGCTTATAGTTGCTTTGGACGCCGATGAGGAATTTCAGCTCTGCATGCGTTGCCGGGCAAACTTGCGCTATGAGATGCTAGCGGTGTATTTGCGAGAGGCCTATCCGGATCTATCGACACTTGACGTGCTGGAGCTTGATTTCCATTCACCGTTGCGACCGCTGTTGGAGACGGCTCGTAGCTACCGTCCCAGCTTCTACCGCTCGGGCTTCAAGGTTGGCGCACGACGCGCCGATGGGGTTGAGTGCCAGGACATCACTCAACTTTCGATCGCAGATGCCAGCCTTGACCTCATTGTTTCCAGTGAGGTCCTGGAACACGTAGTGGATTTTGAAGCTGCGCTTCGCGAGTCGGCTCGCGTGTTGCGACCCAATGGAGCACATATTTTTACCGTACCACCGTCTCCCAAAACCGTGCAGCGAGCGGCGTTTGAGCGGGGTAAATTGGTGCATTTGATCAATCCGCCGGAATATCACTTCGATCCGTTATCTCCCGAAGGAGTGCTCTGTTTCTGGAATTTTGGTCCGGATATGCCGGAAGTCTTCTCCTCCATCCAGATGACTATCCGGCAGGTTGCCGGGCCGCAGGGGAGCCGCGGTCGGGTCATCTGGGAGGCCCGCAAACGAATGCATACACTGTGATTGCTTCGAGCGACCGTCAACCGACATATATAGCCGATCGGTCTCATCGAATGCAAAGATGTGATCACCGGCACTCTTGCGCCGGTCCCTAAGGCATATCCTGAATGCTTTGGTGCTTATGACCAGTTTGGAGATTTGCGCACACATCTGGTTCGGTTCTCCAACCTGTACACCAAGGCTATTCTATGCCGACCGCCAACGCCACGGTTGATGCCCCCGCATATTCGTGATGTCAGTCGAACCTGTCCAACATACCGGCATGATCAAGGAAGCAGCACCCTATCGAGTGTACGTGTACGCTGCGTGCACATTTTTGGCGGTTGCCGTGAACTATTCCTTTGGAAAGGAAATGGCATGGGACTTGTTGAACTATCACTTCTATTCCGGATTCAGCGCGCTTCACGATCGTTTTGCACGGGACTACTTTGCGGCGGGGCCGACTTCCTATCTCAACCCCTACGCCTATCTGCCATTTTACGCCCTGGTAAAACTGGGTCTGCCAGCAATTGCGGTTGGCACTGTGTTGGCGATGGTCCATAGCGTGATTCTGTGGCTGACTTATGAACTGGCATGCAGAGTTGCGCCGTCGGAAGACCCTAAGGAGCGCCTTTTCTTCGGCGTGTGCACTACCGTCCTGGCGTTCATGAACCCCGTTCTTCTGCAGCAGATCGGCACGAGCTTTGCGGACATCACTACCACCGGGTTGGTACTTGGCGGGTGGCTCCTATTGGTTCAAGCGGTTTTACGCCCGCGCATGAAGTTGGTGATTTTCGCCGCTATCCTGCTAGGGATCGCGACGGCGTTAAAACCGACGAACGGGTTGTACGCAGCCGGCGCATTCTTCCTCGTGGCCTTTTCGCCTTTGCCGTTTGCAGGGCGAATTCGCAATTTGTTCTTTTTTGGTGCGACGCTCGGAACCAGTTTTGTGCTCACCGCCGCGCCGTGGTCTATTCGGCTGGCGCGAACGTTTGGCAACCCGATGTTCCCGTTGCTGAACAATGTATTCAAGTCACCCGAACTTTTCACAACGGCCGCAAGACACTACCGTTTCATCCCCGAATCAATGGCCGACGCTCTTCTTCGTCCGCTCGCCATGGCCGGAACCGATTTCATGGTTGACGAGGAACTGCCGACCCCGGATATTTGTTACGCCTTATTGCTGGCAGTTTTCCTGCTATCGGCTATAGCTTGGGTATGGCGGTCGAGCAGACAAACTGCACCTCCCGTTTCCTCCGCATCTAAATCGTCGACACGCGCTCTCGCGGCTCTTGGAGTCGGATTTACTTTTGATTGGGCCATTTGGTTGAGCAACTCGGGGAATAGTCGATATTTCCTTCCAATGGCAAGCGTGGCGGCGATCCTGGCATTCGCGCTTTTGTTTCGACTGCTCGCCAATCACACCTTCGGCCGTAATTGCATATTGTTCGTCCTGCTTGCTGCCCAAGGGATCCAGCTTGCGCTGGGGGCTATTGCGCTTGGACACGTATATCGTTGGAATCCGGCGCCCTGGGATGGGCACTGGTTCGATGTGGAGGTTCCAGAAAAGCTCGCCGAGCAACCGAATCTATATTTATCGATCGGCGCGCAGTCCAATTCTTTCATCGTTCCCTTCCTCGCAAGAGGATCGGGCTTCATCAGTTTTGCCGGCGGGTACGCACTCGGCCCTGACGGCGCAAATGCGTCGCGCGTTCGCGCGCTGATAGCGCGCAACGCACCGTACCTACGCGTTCTGGTTGACGGAGAGCGCATTTACGAGGATTCGGCGTTGCGCGCGCCGCGTCAATCGGACGTTAACGATGCCTTGCGTACATTTGACCTCCGCCTTGACATGAACGATTGCGAGACGATGACAGTGCGGGGGTTGCGGCCGGCAATATGGCGGCCGTTAGGAAGTTCTCTCCCGGGCCCCGTGTTGGCGTCCACCGGCACGCTTCGGTACACGAGTTATCTTGCGAGTTGCCACGTCGTAGCTGACACCGGCGATAGGTCGCAGGAAAATGCAAGGCGCCGGGCCGTCGATGTCGTATTGGATCGATTGGAAGATGCCTGCCCTGCTCTATTTCGGCCTCGTCGTCCTCAAACTGAACACATAAATCAGTTATGGCTGCGAACGTATCCCGCGACCGACCTGACCGCCTGGATCGGCGGGGGAGAAGTTAAGTTCACCGATGCGACCCGAAACCCCGAAGAGATTTTTGTCGGCCGCGAAGCAGCGTGGGCCAGGAGATCGCTGCCCCTAGAATGCGGACGCCGGCATGGCATCTACTTTGCTAAATTCGCGCAGTCGGGACAATGAGAATCGCCGCAACGCAAGGTATCGCAGCACCGTACCGGCTTCCAGTCTATATGGCGTGCACCATACTGGCGCTGGTCACCAATTACTTCCTCGGCAAGGACATGGCCTGGGACGACCTCAGCTATCACCTTTACGCGGGATTCAGTGCAGTTCACGACCGTTTTTCTCAGGACTATTTTCCGGCAGGACCACCGTCCTACTTCAATCCTTACATCTACGTGCCCTTGTACTATCTGGTCGGCAGCGGTCTGTCGTCGCTCGAGATCAGTTCCGTACTCGCGATGGTGCACAGCGTCATGTTATGGCTCACCTACGAGCTTGCCGTCTCCGTTTGCCCATCGCACGACAAAGGCCAGCGCTTGATATTCGGCCTTTGCGGGGTCGCTTTCGCACTCGTCAATCCGATCCTGCTTCAGCAGATTGGATCGACCTTCGCCGACATCACGACCGGAGAATTGGTGCTGGCTGGCTGGTTGCTGCTCGCCCTCGCCGTGCGCGTACCGAGCACGGCGAGGGTAATCTGCGCCGGTCTTCTGTGCGGTATCGCGACTGGGATGAAGCTGACCAACGCCCTGCACGCAGTCTCTGGCTTCGCCATATTGACCATGTTGCCGCTGACTACGCGCAGGCGAATCCGTCAAGGCCTCGCCTATGGCATTTCCCTGGGACTTGGTTTTGTGCTCTTCGCTGCTCCATGGTCCTATCGTCTCGCGCAGAGATTCGGCAATCCGGTTTTTCCCCTGTTGAACAACGTGTTCCGCTCACCGGAATTTACGACCGCGCCGCTTCGGCATGTCCGTTTCATTCCGTCAACGATTACCGAGGCCCTCTGGCGACCGTTCGCGATGATCAATCCCGTAACGATGGTGCACGAGGAAATGCGCGCTCCGGATCCCCGGTATGCCCTATTGTTGATACTGATTGGCGCATTATTCTTTCGCTGGCTGTGGCGGCGTCGCACATTCTCCTCAAATCAACCGACGTCGAACGATGATGCGGATAGCGTGCGCGTGCTTACAGCGATCGGCTGCGGACTCGCGGTGGATTGGGTAGCTTGGCTGAGCGGCTCCGGGAACAGCCGCTATTTCTTGCCGATATCCAGTGTCGCCGCGGTGGTGACCGTGGCGCTGCTATTTCGATTTTTCGCAATGCAGCCGAAAGCCCGCAACTACATTCTTGCAGGTTTTCTCGGGGCCCAGGGTGTACAGCTCTGGATGGGCGCCGACTATCGCTGGAATCAGGTACCCTGGGATGACCATTGGATCAACATTGCGGTGCCGGCCAAGCTGGCCTCGGAACCTAGCCTATACCTGACATTAGGTGCCCAGACGAACTCCTTCGTTGCTCCCTACCTGGCTCCTGGCGCCGGACTGATAAATATTTCAGGCGGTTACACCCTTGGCCCAGAAGGCGCCACTGGGGCTCATATTGCCGCGCTGATCAAGCGATACTCCCCCAACATACGTATGCTTATCCGTGGCGAAAGACTCTACCGCAATGACCAACGCCGCACGCCGAACCGCGTCCAAATCGATGACGCTCTTAGGCCCTTCAGTCTACGAGTGGATGACAGCGACTGTGCGACGATTACCGTGCGTGGCCTGCCTCGCGAGTTGGAATTCACAATAGCGTCCCCCCAACCTGTTGTGGCGCAATCTCGCGACACCACGTACCTCGTAAGCTGTCATGTTACTCCTGACAAATTCGACTATTTGGCGGATGTACAGGCGCACCGGGATGCCGATCTCGCACTCGACCGCCTCGAAGATGCCTGCCCCGCGCTTTTTCAGCCGCGCCGGCCAGGCACGGAATATAACAGCGAGGGAGGACTGAGACGTTACGTCAATACCGATTTGACGGCATGGGTCAGCCACGGCTCGGTCAAATTTCTGCAGCCTTCGGTGGGCGGGGACGTGGTCTATCTTGGCCGCGAAAACGATTGGACCAAGGCACCTATCCAGATTCGGTGCGGCCGTCGCAATGGGAGATATTTTGCGCATTTGTCGGAATCGACGGCAATGCCATAGGCCCATGCAAGCAGTCAATGAGTCTTGCCGATGCATTCCGCCACTGCATCGCCGGCACGCTACAATAGGGATATGCCGAAAGCCGCGGTCTTAGTAGTCGACGACGAGCCCGATCTTTGCGAATTGCTGTCGATCACGCTGCAGCGTATGGATCTTGAGCCTCGAACAGCACACTGTGTCGCCGATGCACAGCGACTACTCAAGAGCGAGCACCTCGATTTGTGTTTGACCGACATGCAGCTGCCGGACGGCGATGGCTTGGAACTGGTCAAATGGATTCAGCAGTACTCGCCGAGCGTGCCGGTGGCTGTGATTACCGCACATGGCAATATGGAGACTGCGGTGCGCGCCCTCAAACTGGGCGCTTTCGATTTTGTCTCCAAGCCCCTGGACCTCGCGGGACTGCGC
>JBARBX010000109.1:0-3964 GCA_049793535.1 Steroidobacteraceae bacterium
GTTGCGCAGCGCCCTCGAGACCGTCATCGGCGACACTCCGGCAATCCTGCCGAGGTCCGCCATGGTCAGCCGCCCTGCCTTTGATTTTCGGGCTCCCTTCCGCGTTTTTTTTATCATAACTTCTCTAGCCTGCGCTTGCACCGGGGAGGAAGTGCCTCTCGCAAGGTTTGGGAGTACGGTTTCCAATATTCGACGTTTCAGTCAGGTTTGAGATCTTGTCTAATGTCTTTGAAGGCATTAACTTTGGCCGATGTTGCTGGTGTATCGGTACCGTATCAAATCCCTCACCGGACTGCTCAACAGGCAGGCTCGCGCCTGCAATTTCGTCTGGAATTTCTGCAACGAGACTCAGCACTATGCCCTGAAATGGAACAAGCGCTGGCCGACTCGCATGATCGGGATGGGGAATCCACGCCCCTTAGGGCGGGGAGGATGTCAACGCCAGGTACACCGTGCTCCATAGCTGCGCCGCATTGGATTCGTCGGCGTCGGCCGCGGCTGCGCCGAAGGGCGCAACGTGAAAGCGCCCTCCGGCAAAACTCCAAGACCAGAGCTCTGAATTGCGCATGGAGTGCGATGCGCGGATGGCGCTCCAGAGCTGCCGCTGGGCCGTGCGCAAATCTTCCTTCACGGCCGGCGGCAGATCCGGGCGTTCGAGTTGCCGCTCAAGTCCCGCCGCCATGACCGCCTGCTGCCAGGACCAGATCACCGTGCCGTGGTAGGCGTTGCGGGTGAGCTTCGCCTGCGCGGCCGGCCCCGCATACACCGGATTGGCGACCACCATACCCACATCGGTGAGCAGGCCGGCCGGAAACGGCCGCAGCATCGCCGTGACGGCACGACGCAGCTCCGCCGGGGCCGGGCTGCCAAACAGGAGATCGACGCCTTCGTCGCTGTGGAGGACGGGTATGGGTTTGGCATCGGCACCAAGCGACAGGGCGTGGAACAGCACGGGTAAGCCGCCCAGCGAGCGGAGCGCGGTATCGGGGGAGACATTGAGGTCTGCGGCATAGCGGGTAATGTCCCGGCGGGCATCCGCGCTCGCTACGCTGACGTCGAACAGCGGCCCCGCCTTGGCGCGCCAGATCCCTGCCATGGACTTTGCACGCGAGAACATCGCCCGGTCCATGGTACCCAGATAGGGGTCGAGCAGACCGCCGGCGAGGAAGCGCCCGGCCGCTTCGAGCGCCGCAGGCACGAACACGGCGTTGACGTCGTAGGGAAAGCGTCCGCCTGCCAATCCATCGTTGCTGTCCCGCCATTGACCGACGGGGATTCCGGGTTTGAGCGAGATCAGGTTGCGCGCGCGCGGATCGTCCGCGAACCTGGCCGCCGCGTGCAGCACGAATCTCAAATTGCCGACCAGATCGGCGCCCAGAGCTTGTGGCGGCTCGCCGCGGCGGCCGTCCATGCGCGCCAGGAATTGCGCAGCCTGCGAGCGGCCGCGTGCATCGTCCAGCAGCCATGCGGCGGCGACGGGCCCCAGCATGAAGCTGCCGTCGATCATCTTGTAGTCGAAGACCGGCGCATCCGACATAGGTTGATTGGCACGCAGGTGATCGAGAATGGCGAACTCGCCGATGTCTTCCTCGTGCGCCACTTCGCCTTGCGGCGACAGGCGGCTGAGCACCGCGCCGAGCCCGGCGTCCACCGCCGCAGGCTGCAGCGCGGGCATCAACAGACGCATGGACATCAGCGTGTCGCGCCCGAAGTAGGTATCGAAGCGCCAGGAGCCGGCGAGAAATTTCTCCCGGTAGCTCAGAAACGTGAGCACATTGCGGGCCGCCGAATCCGCTTCGGCGCGCCCGTTGAGCAAATCCTGGCCGGCGAGCGGGGTCAGCGGCACCTCGCCGCTCGCGGCGGTGATCTTCATCCGGATCACGCCGTCGCTTGCGGCGGCAATGTGCTGCCCCTCAAGCGTGCCTCGAGTGACCTCGACGCTGAGGCGATATCCGGCCGCGCCGTCGAGGCGATCGCGCGCCCAGGTGATGGTCGAGCTGCGAATGATCGGGCTGGCTGCGACTTGCGCCGGGAAGGTGCCGAGAGCCTGATAGTCGCGCAGCACACGGACGCTCGATAGAACCGCCTGCTTGATGGACAGCTCCGCGGTGCCGGTGACCTCGGCCTCGGCCGTCATGCCGTAGAGGGGTCGTCCGCGCTGGTCCGTGGACGTGAGCGGCTGCGGCCTCCCAACCATCGACCAGGTTACCGGCTGCGAACTGTGCGCAAACCAAAGGCCGACGCCGCTGTTGCCGGCGGGGAAGGCAACCAACACGCGAGGATCTGACCCTGAGCGCAGCAGCAAATGGGCGGCGACGGGGCCGTCGCGCAAAAAGCTGTTGAGATTGAGACCCTCATCGACATTGAAATGCAGACTCTGCCCGGAACCGGCGGCGCTCCAACCGGGCAGCGGCGTCATGGCCGCGATGCCGGCGCCCACCACCATGAGTGCGTTATGCAAGACTGACTTTGGTTTCGAACTCACGGCAATTCCTCGAGAAAAATCAACTCAGACGACAGGGGTCGCATGCGGCGAGAACCGCCATTGCGCAGCAGAACGTTCGGCATACCAACCGCCTGCTGCGGGTACGTTGCGCAATCAGGACGACAAGACCTCCTGGTAGGCGCTGTAGGTCTCCGTGCCGATGTCGAGAAATGGCTTCAGCGTGACGAATCCGGTCTCCGTCCGTACCTGCCACTCATGCCGGCCGCTGCGGTCGGGTTGCGCCGCCAGCAAGCTCGCGCGCGTCACCGGCGACGCCGCTGAGCCGTCCGTGTCTCCCGTACGCATGAGCACCAGCGGGCCGGCCAGCAAGGCGGCCGTCTCCGGGTGCGCCGCCTCGATGCTTTCCAACCGTTGCGTGAGCGGCAGGTTGAGGTCAATCCTGTCGCCCGAGTGCCATTCGCGCCGGATCGCGGCGAAGCGCCCCACGCCAAGCGCCTGGGTCTCGAGCCTGCCGTTGATCGTCACAGCGGCGCCCTGCGTCCAGGCGGGTATGCGCAGATTGAGCGTAAAGATTTGCGTGCTCGGCAGCCGCAGCGTCATGAGCACGGTAGCCGAATAGGGGTAGTCGGTTTGGATCGATAAGCCGCAGGCCCCGCCGTTGCGGCTCCAATTCACTTGCGCGGGCACGTAGAGGTTCACATAGATGCCCTGCGAATCGGTGAAGCAGGCGCTGATGGCATAGTCGGCCGCAATCATCGGCAGCGTCCCGGAACAACACGGCCATCGGTCGGGGTGAAAAGTCTTCCTGGCCTGCCGCGTGTAGTCGGAGTAGTAGAAGGCGTGTCCGTCCGGCTGAATCGGCCTCGCGCCGAGCACGGTGTTGTACAGCACGCGCTCCATGCTGTCGCCGTAGCGTGAGTCGCGGCTGATGCGCAGCAAGTAGCGCGTGAGCTTGAAGTGCGCGTAGGCGCCGCAGGGCGTTTCAAAGCTCTTGTGCTGGTCGGTGAGGCTTGACCGCAGCGCGCCGCTGTCGGGTACGACAAAATGCTCGTCCGGGCCCCAGCCGCCCGTGGCGAAACTCTGGGCGGCCACCATGTCGAAGCCGCGCTGTGCAGCCGCCAAGTACAGCGGCGCGCCCAGCGACAAGTAGGCGCGCGCCGCTGAACTCAGCGCATTGACATGGCTGTAGGCGTGCTTGCCCGGGAGGGCGTTCTCGCCGCGCGCCAGCGCGCCGAAGAAATCGTCATAGAGGAACCGGCGGCCGAGATCAAGGTGACGCCGATCACCGGTCATTCCCCACGCCAGGAATTGATTCTCCGGCAGGGTATAACTCTCGTCCCAGGCGTGCCGGCTGAAGTCCTCGCCCGGCTGGGCATGCTCATTGCGCGGAACTGCCCGCGCCGGCAGGTACGGTACCGCGGCTTCGGTGGTGCGGGCGAGTGCCGCGAGCGCCGAGTCGTCGCCGCCCAGGCGCCGGGCATCCATCAAGCCACCGACGAGCTTGTCGTAGGTATAGGC
>JBARBX010000110.1:0-3907 GCA_049793535.1 Steroidobacteraceae bacterium
GAGCTTGGCCGCCGGATCGCGGGCGACGAGCGGTTCAAGACGACGCGGCTGGTTCTGCTCACGCACGCCTGGGGTTTCCGCAAGCCTGCGGATCTCGGGGAGTTGGGGTTTGCGGCCTATCTGCTCAAACCGGTCTCGCAGCGCGACTTGCGCGAGTGTTTGGCGCGCGTCATAGAGGTGGACGCGGCGCGGTGGCACCAGCGCACGCAACCCATCGTCGTTGCCGAGCGAATTCGGGAAGCGTTCACCGAGCGGCGCATCCTGTTGGCCGAAGACAACCTGGTGAACCAGAAGGTGGCACGCGGCACGTTGGAGAGGATGGGCTACAAGGTCGACATTGTGAGCAATGGTGCCGATGCCGTGGTTGCATGGGAGACCGAGCGATATCAGGCCATCCTGATGGACTGCCAGATGCCGGTGATGGACGGGTATCAGGCCGCACGGGAAATCCGCCTGCGCGAGCAGGGCGGGGAGCGCGTTCCGATCATCGCGCTGACGGCCGACGCCATGAAGGGCGCCGAACAGCAATGCCGGGACGCCGGAATGGATGACTACCTGACCAAGCCGCTCGATCGGGAGCGACTGGGCGAGACAATCGGTCGCTACCTGCTCCCGCCCGGCCGAGGATCGCCAATGCCGGAAGACGTCCATCGTTCACAGGAAGGACGGCCCGATGCGGCCGCTCCCGTGGACTGGGAACAATTCATGACTACGACGGACGGCGACCAGGAGTTCGCACGGGAGTTGGTGCGGGTGTTCATCGAGTCCGGTGACGCGGCGCTGCGCGATATCAGTGCTGCGCTGAGCTGCGGCGATCTGGCAGGGGTCGGTTCTGCGGCGCATTCATTCAAGGGCTCGAGCGCAAGCATCCGCGCGCAATCCGTGAGTGCGGCGGCCGCCCGGCTCGAAGAGGCTGCGCGCGCCGGGGTCACCGATCAGTTGGCGCAGCTTGAAGAGCGCCTACGACGGGAAGCCGGGCGCGCGATGGACTACTTGCGCGCGCGGCGGGCCTGAGCGTGGGTCATAAACCCGATTGGTCGTAGTCGAAAGTCGATTGCTTGTCTTTTTTCGCGGATCCGAATGAATAAACGAATCCGACGTAAAGCACCCGGCCCAGAGTCATGCGCTGGTATTCCTGCGTAAATGCCGGCGTCGCCGCGAAGCGTCGGTACCGCTGGCCATCAAAGGCGTCCGAAAGCGTCATCACCCCGGTGAGGTGCGGCAGGAACTGTCGTTTGTAGCCGAGGTTCACGATATTGATGGCGCTCACGTAGCCCTGCGGTGTGAGCCGCTTGTCGGTCCGGGTCGCCGTGATCTGCGCCGAGTCGTCGGCCGTGGGCCGGTAGTCGAGCTTGATCTTCGCGTTGAGTCCGACGGTCGATTGCAATCCTGCTATGCCGAGCGCTGACGCATCGATCTGGTTGTAGAACAAATTGCCGCTGATGCCATAGGAGAGGGTTTGCACGATATGACCGTTTGCGCTCAACTCCAGCCCCGCCGAATCGCTTTTCGGCAGATTGGTTTTGGTCGTCAGCGACAGTCCGTTGCCGATGTATTCGGTCACATCCGTCACGCTATCCTGGTTGAGCCGGTAGTACCCGGTCGCGCCGTAGCTGGAGCTGCGGCCTTCATACCCATAGCCGACCTCATAAGATTGGGTGAATTGCGGCCGGAGGTTGGGGTTGCCGGTCTGTAGGTTCGGCGTGTACTCGTAATCGACGTAGGGATTCAAATTGCCCGGGTCGGGACGGGTTACGCGCCGGCTCGCGCCGAATGAGAGCGTCGACTCGTCGGACAGACTGCGATCCACGTGCAGGCTCGGATAGACTCGGCAGTAGCTGCCGGTGGTCGAGAACCCATTGGTCAGCAGCTCGGCGTCCGTGTGCACCTCTTCTGCGCGCAGCCCGCCCAGCCAGTTCCAGGGACCGCTGCCCGTTTGATAGCTCGCGTAGGCGGCATTGATCTGTTGCCGGTACTTGAAGTCGTTGGTCAGGTTCGGATCGATGGTCTGCACGCCAGTGAGCGGATCGACATTGTTGCCGGCATTGTCGAATCGATAGTCGTCCTGCTCGAAGGCGTACCCGACTTTCAGCGATCGTGTCTTGGACTGCGGCAGCACGTAGTCCGCTCCGAATTCGGTCGTGCCGTGCTCTTCGTGGAAGCTCAGATTGCTGTAGGAGGTCGCAGCCGGAGGAATGAAGGAATCGTCGATGTAATCATAGTGTTCGTACTGGTGCGAGGAGGATCGATGCAGAGAGAGGTCGAGCGTCTCGCCGGGAGATGCGAGCTTCTGGGTGAACCCGAGCTTCTCGTCCACATCGGTCTCCGGGTCGTGCCCCGAGCTGAACCGCCGCGAGGAACTCGTCATGACACCGCTCGGCGTGCTGCCAGCATTCAGTTCCGTGTAGGTGCGCAAACCCCCTCGCTCGGCCCAGCTCGCCGAGCTGGTGAAGGACTGGGTGTCGTTCAATGCGTACTGCCCGGACAATCTCACTGTCGGCACCTCGCGGTGAATTCTTTCATCAATGGAACTGTGGTTGTCGATCGGCAGCCCGGTAGTCGAGTCCGGCGCCACCAGATCCGACTGGGTGAACCGATGCCGGTAGTCCTGTCGATACCCGGCGGTGGCGGACACGGTCAGAGGTCCTGACTTGTAGCTGCCCTCCGCCCCCAAGACGGAGCGTCCGCCGCTGCCGTGGCTGGCCTGAACCGAGCCGAATCCGCCCTCTGGGCGCTGCTTGCGGATGATGATGTTGATCACCCCGGCGGCGCCGTCGGCCTTGAACTGGGCGGGCGGGGTGGTAAGAACCTCGATGCGTTCGATGTCCTCGGCCGGGATGGACTGTAGATTGTCTCCGGCGGCGCTGCCGGAGAACTGTGTCGAGGGTTTGCCGTCGACCAGGATCAAGACGTTCGTGTCGCCGCGCAGCGATACGATGCCGTCGGGGTCCACGTCGATGGACGGAATCACGCTGAGGATATCGCTCAACGTCCCGAAAGTACTCTGCACATCCGACGTCACGGTGTAGACCTTGCGGTCTATGAGAGTTTCGACCTCGAGTTTATGCGCCGTGACGACGACGGCCTGCATGGACGGGGCCGGCGGCGGACCGTCTGCCGCGTGCGTGATCGTGCACCCTGCGATGGCAAGGCCAAAAACAATCGAGGGGCCGAAGTCACTTCTTCGGCCCCCCACGACCATGCTGTTACTCGCCCTTAGAATGAGGCCGTCAATGATACTTGGAAGCTCCGCCCCGGCAACGTAAACAACAAGGGGACGCCGTTGGCGCCAAATGCCGTCGATGAGCTGCTCGAGTAGCCGGCCAGATCATAAATGGATCTGCGGTTCATGAGGTTCTGCGCCGTCACCTCGAGCTTCGTGTTCTTCAGTGCGCTGCCCCAGGGACCGAAGGCATAGTCGATCGCGGCATCGGCTGACGCATAGCCGCCGAGCGGATAGTAGTTTTCCGCGTCCCCGTAGCGCGGGCCCACGTATTTCTCGATGAGGGAGCCCTGCAGCGGACCTTGGTTGTACAGCACGCCGAGCGCGGCCGTCTTGTCCGGCGTCAACGGCACCCACGTCTGATCGGAAACCAGGCGGGCGCTGTTGTAGGAGGCGTTGGCGTAGACACTGAATCCGGCGCCGACGATGTAGGTTGCCTCGGCTTCCGCACCCTTGTACTTCACCGCGCCCAGATTGTAGAACTGCTTGAAATTGTTGATGGTGTGCGAGGCAATCTCATTGCTGAAATTGATGGTGTAGACATCCGCGGACACCGTCAGTGCCCGGCCGACCCAGGTCGTGCCGGCCTGAATGTTCGTGGTGCCCTCGGGGTTCACGCTACTCTTGGCCGGATCGACGACATACAGAATGTTGAGGTTGGGCGCCAAGAACCCCTTGGCGTAC
>JBARBX010000111.1:0-3951 GCA_049793535.1 Steroidobacteraceae bacterium
GTACACGGCATCGCGCTCGCCGAGGAATTGAAGCGCGGCTTCACGAGCAACGGCAGAGCCAATTCGGTGACGGTATTCGATCTCGACACGCTCAAGACGATCCAAGAAGTCAAGATCGCCGGCCAGAACCCCGATGCCATCTTGTACGAGCCCAAGGGCAAGCACATATTCACCTTCGACGGCAGGAGCAAGGACGTGACGGTGATCGACGCGGGAACGCTGCAAGTCGTGGCCACCTTGCCGGTACCCGACAAGCCGGAATTCGCGGCCGACGACGGCGCCGGCCAAATCTATGCGAATATCGAGAGCGATCCGGGTCAGATGGTCGTCATCGACAGCCGCGCCTTGTCCGTGAAGGCCACCTGGCCTCTGCCCGGCTGCTCCAGCCCTAGCGGACTCGCCATCGATCGCGCGCACCATCGGCTCTTTTCGGTATGCGACGGCAAGGTCATGGTGGTGACCGACGCGCGTACCGGCAAACAGATCGGCCGGGTGACCATCGGTGAAGGTCCCGACGCGGCGGCATACGATGCGAAGCGCGGCTTGGTGTTCAGCTCCAACGGCGAGGGCACGCTGACGGTCATACGCCAAGGCACGCCCAATACTTACCGAGTCATCGACACGCTGGCAACGCAACGCGGGGCACGCACGATGGCCCTCGACACCTTGAACGGGAAGGTCTACCTCGTCACCGCCAATTTCGGCCCCGCTCCCCCGCCCAGCGCGGAGCAGCCTCGTCCCAGGCCCTCGCTGATCCCCGATTCATTCACGATACTGGTCGCGGGTGCGCACTAAGGAGCCTCGTCCCAGGCAAGTCGGCCCACGTTGGAGTTCCGCAGCAGCACATCGACCAGGGCGTTGAGGCCGTCGCTGTCCTGGTGATCGAAGCGTGCCAATCGAGGACTGTCGATATCGAGGACGCCCAAGAGTTGTCCTTGATGGATCAGGGGGACCACGATCTCGGATCGCGATGCCGCATCGCAGGCGATATGCCCCGGAAATGCATCCACATCCGGGACAATGACGGTCTCCCGGCGCGCGGCGGCGGCGCCGCACACTCCGCTTCCCAGCGCAATCCGTACACAGGCGACTCTGCCTTGAAAGGGACCCAGCACCAGCTCGCGTCCCCGTAGGAAGTAGAATCCGGCCCAATTCAATTCCGGCAACGCCTCGTACAGAAGCGCGCACATATTGGCGAAGTTGGCCAGAGCGTCGCGCTCACCGGCGAGCAGCGCGGTCAATTGCGAGTGCAATTCACGATAGGCGTCGACCTTGGAGAGATCGGCCTTGACTCCGACGACGTGCATGTCAACTCGCGGCCGCCGGCGCGAATCAAGCTAGTCGCGGTCGTTGCAGGGCGGGGTCGAGCCGTCCCGGCACAGGGCGGGACCCGAATCGCGCTTGGTGGCGCCCGGGCTGTCTTCGTGGGGAACGTTGCCGCCGGACGCGCACCCATAGATCAGATACGCGGCGATGAACAAGCTGGCAAATGTTTTCATGATCGATCCTCGCTGCGCGGACATGCGGCGCCCTGAGATTGCGCTCACATCATGCCCCCGCGGCCGGTGGGACGCCAGGCCAGCGGCGGGCAAAGCGTGTCGGGACCGTCCTACACCACCGCATGCACCCGCAGCGCCGTGTGCTCGACGGTCGTCGCGGTTGGACCGCCCGCCTCGGTGCTGAACACATAGGCCACACCGCCGATGAGCACACTGTTCATCATCAGCGCGACGGCGAGGGCCGCTAGTTTTGTCGAGATCTGAGTGGTCATGGGGCGTCTCCTGGTCAATCTTGGTTGGAAAATCCACACCCAGAGCAAAGCAAGCGCCGTGCCAGCCGCGATCGTTCGCTAAGCCACTATATTTGAAGGGAATATTTCTTTCCGTCCGTCCCCGCACTGGCCGCGGACAGTGTCCGCGGACAGACCGGGCGGACATCGTTTGATCAGTCGGCAGGGTCGATCAGGGTACCCAGCGACTGTACGACGGCTTGCCGGAACTCATTTTCGTCCCATGCAGAGAGATTCATGGTGGCGGCCGCAATCATTTCGGCTTGATCGATCGTGATATCGGTCACCGCAAAGCACTTGACCACTCGTCCGTCGCTGGCAACGAAGCGCGCGACCCAACTGTCGTCATCGTACGCGCGCGAGGCGACGGGCTTTCTCTCCTCCAGCACCCTGGCAAGATCGTCGCGGTTCGGGATACCGGACAGGAAGGTTGCCATCGCGTCGGCGTCGTCGAGGCGAGCCGCCGCAAATACGATCCTGGTACTCATGACCCGGCTAGTATCACACAACGACGCAGCGGTGGGCCGCGCGATATACTGGAGTCGCCATGCCGCTCAGTGCAATCAGTGCAACCTGGCCGCTGCTTCTCGGCATGGGTGTTCTCATGCTGGGCGCGGGCCTGCAAAGCACGCTCCTCGGACTGCGGGCCACGCTCGAGGGGTTTCCGACGCCGGTGACCGGCGCCGTCATGTCCTGCTACTACGTGGGATATGTCCTCGGAACCATGATCGCCCCGCCGCTGCTGCGCCAGATCGGGCACATTCGCGTATTCGCAGCCTTGGCGGCCATCGCCTCGATGGCGATTCTGGTGCAAGGCTGTTTTATAAACCCTGTGGCCTGGGGCGCGATGCGGTTCGTGTCGGGAATTTGTTTTGCGGGCATTTACGTCGTGGCGGAAAGCTGGCTCAACGATCGTGCCAGCAGCGCGAACCGAGGCAGGCTGCTGGCGGTGTACATGCTGGTCCTGTACGTCGGCTTGGGTACTGCTCAGTTCTTGCTGGTGCTGTCGAACCCGCACACCTCCACGCCGTTCATGCTGGTCTCCGTGCTGATCTCGCTGGCCATGGTGCCCATCGTGGTGTCGGCACAGCCGGTCCCGGCGAGCCCGGCGGCGGGCAGGGTGCGGCTTCGGGACCTGTATCGCGACACGCCGCTCGGCGTCGTGGCGATCACGGTGTCGGGCCTGATCTCCTCCATTATTTTCTCGATGGGTCCCGTGTACGCCCGCTTGAGCGGCTTGGAAACCAAGAACATTGCCGCCTTCATGGCTGCCAGCATTCTTGCCGCCGTGGTGACGCAATATCCGGTCGGGCGCCTGTCCGATCGCGTGGATCGGCGCACCGTGATCGCCGGCATTTGTACCTGCGCGATGCTCGTTTCGGGCAGCATCGTCGCGTTTCCCGCCATGCCCCACGCGCTATTCCTGGCGCTCTCCGCCCTGTTCAGCGGGTTCGCGCTGACCCTCTATTCGCTTGCGGTATCGCACGTCAACGACAAGCTCGACCCTGCGCAGATGGTTGCCGCGAGCAGCGCGCTTTTGCTGCTGAACGGGACGGCCGCGAGCATCGGCCCCGTGCTCGCGGGCGGACTCATGTCGGTGTTCGGGCCGCCGGCCTACTTCGCGGCGCTCGCAACCCTCACCGGGATGCTCGCGATCTTTGATCTCTGGCGCAAGACCAGACGCCGGCCGGTGCCTTCCGCGCAGAAAGGACCCTTCATCCGGGCGCAACCCCGAGCCTGAGCGCGCTCGCCTAATGTTTCAGTGCCTGATCGGCTTCGCGCAGCCACTCGTCGCGATCGGCCGCGTCGGGCAGCGCCTCTGCCGCATTGCGGGCGCGCGCATAGTTGTCCCGGGCGCCGCTCCTGTCTCCGGTCTTTGCCAATGCCTCCGCCAACGCCAGCAGGTTCGGCGGGTATGACGGCCGCAGCGCAACCGCGCGACGCGCGGCATCCAATCCCGCCTCGGCGTCGCCAGGTCCCAGCGGCCACCCTGGCGCCCGGATCAAGACCAGTGCCCGCACACGCGCAGGACCCGCCTCGTCATAGTTGGGATCCGCGGACTCGGCGCGCGCCAGACTGTCGAGCATGTTGCGCAAGGTTTCGCCCGCTCGCGCCGGGTGCGCCCGCGCGTCGAGTCCAAGCGCGATGGCGCCGCCATACAG
>JBARBX010000112.1:0-3067 GCA_049793535.1 Steroidobacteraceae bacterium
CCCGGCCGGTTCGAGACGGCGGAGGGCGGCACGCTGTTCCTGGACGAGATCGGCGAGTTGCCGCTCTCGGGTCAGGTGAAGCTGCTGCGCGTGCTCGAGACCGGCCAATTCGAGATGCTGGGATCGAGCCGAACCCGCAGCGCCAAGGTTCGCGTCCTCTCCGCCACCAATGCCGATCTGCCCGCGCTGATTCGCGAAGGGCGGTTTCGCGAGGACCTCTTCTACCGGCTCAATGTGATCGAGATCGCCGTGCCCTCCTTGACGGAACGGCCCGCCGATATATTGCCGCTGGCCCGGCATTTTCTGGGCGCGGAATTGCAGTTGAGCGACGACGCCGCGGCGGCATTGCTGGCACACGAGTGGCCGGGCAACGTGCGCGAGCTGCGCAACTCGATCGAGCGCGTCAAGCTTCTGGTGCGCAGCAAAGTCGTCGCCGCCAACGATTTGAATTTGCCCGTGTCGCAGCGCGCCTCGGCGGAGGGCGAGGGGACGCGGCGCGACGCCGATCAGCCCAGCCGCGCAGCCATCGAGGCGGGGCTGCGCGAGGCGGGCGGCAATATCAGCCGGGCTGCGCAAAGCCTCGGCCTGTCCCGCCAGGCGCTCTACCGACGCATGGAACGCTTTAATTTGCGGCCGGCCGGCGGCGGCTGATGGCCCCCTGGCGGCGGCTGATTCGTATGAATCCGCGGTTTCGGCCTACCTTGAGCCTCAGGGCAAAACTGATGGCGCTTCTCTTTGGGCTGGTGGCCCTGGTCGCCGGCATGAGCGCATGGGCCGCGCACGCGCTCGACGATGTGGTCCTGGCATGGGCGCTGATCTTCGGCGTCTCGATTTTTCCCATCCTGTGGCTGGCCAGGCGCGTCATGCAGCCGGTGGAGCAGATGCTGCGCGCGCTGTCCGGAACGGTGGCGAGCTACAGGGAGGGCGATTTTAGCCTGTCGCTGGTCGTTCACCGCGACGACGAATTGGGCGACTTGATGCAGGCGCACAACGAATTGGCCGCGGCCCTGCGCAGGCAGCGCGCGCATCTGGTGCAGCGCGAATTGCTGCTGGACACGGTCATGCAGAATTCTCCCGTGGCGCTGGTGCTGGTCGACACGAATGAGCGCATCGCCTATGCGAACATCGCCGCGCGGCACCTGCTCAGCGAAGGCCGCAGCCTCACCGGGCTGCACTTCGGTGACATGCTGGAACGCGCGCCGCCGGCCTTGCGCGCCGCCGCCGCGGCCCCGGGCGACACCCTGTTTTCGACCGAGATCGAGGGGGTCGAGGAAACCTTCCACTTGTCGCAGCGCGCCTTCATCCTGCAAGGGAGCCCGTTTCGGCTGTATCTGCTGAAGCGCCTGACGCGCGAACTATCGCGCCAGGAAGTGTCGACGTGGAAGAAATTGATCCGGGTGTTGAGCCATGAGCTCAATAATTCGTTGGGACCCCTGTCGTCGCTCGCGCACTCGGGGGCGGAGATCGCGCGGCGGGGGGACCATTCGACGCTGCCGGCGGTATTTGCGGCCATCGGCGAGCGCGCGGAGCACTTGCACCACTTCGTCAGCGGCTATGCCACTTTCGCGCGGCTGCCCGCACCCCGGCCGGTACCCATCGAATGGGCGGGATTCGTGGCCGATCTCGCCCGCCAACAGCCGTTCGCCGTGGCCGGGACCCTGCCCTCCGTGCCCGGATGGTTTGATCGAGCGCAAGTCGAACAGGCGCTGATCAATCTGCTCAAGAATGCGCACGAGGCGGGCGGTGCCGACGCCGAGGTCGAACTTCTGATCCTGTGCGCGGGCACCGATCAGCGCATCGAAGTGCGCGACCGAGGTTCGGGCATGAGCCAGACAGTGCTGGCGCAGGCCCTGCTGCCGTTCTATTCGACCAAGCGCAGCGGCACGGGCTTGGGGTTGGCGCTCGCGCGCGAAATTGCCGAAGCCCATGGCGGACGCATTCAGCTCGCGAATCGCGAGGGCGGGGGCCTCAGCGTCATATTGGACTTGCCCCATGCACCGCAATGAGCGGCCGAGCACGCAGCATCGTTGAGGCGGGAACTCAGGTAAATACGCGATCCGGCCCCAGTGACAATCGGCCGGCGTCCCACTCCGCGCGCATTTCATGCAGAAATTTTGTTTCCATGTGGTCGCCGAAGTCGGCGAGCGTGGCCGACATGGCGTCGGCCAGCCGCTCGATGACCTGTTCCGGGCGCGATACTTCGCAGGCTTGGGCCGCGAATTCATAAACCGTCCGGCGGTCCGGATAATTCTGCGATTTCGCGAGCTTGAGCGCGAGCGTACGGTCGTACTTGGTGATTCCAGAGCGCTGGTTCGACACGCCGTAAATGCTGGTGGTGACGACATCGTACAGCGGCGCCAGGCGGATGGAGGCGGTATCCGCGGGATGTTCGTAGAGCAGCCCAAAGTTCTTCAAGTGGCCGTCGCCATTGCGGACCATGATGATGAACGCAATATATTCAAACAGGCGCTGCAAGTTACCGACGGGATCGGCACCCTGACAGTAGAGGCGGACGGCGGTCGCCACATTCTCATAACTGCCGACGTATTTATCGCGGCTGCGGCGGTTCATCAACACGGCCATGTCTTCGAACCCCAACGGGTGATTATCGGCGAGATCGAAGCGCTCGACGACGAACAAGTCACCCTGTTCGGAGAGCCAGAAATTGGGCACCGAGATGCCGGCTCGGCGCGCGGCGGACATGCAGAGGAATTCGTTTTGCGCAAGATGCGGATAGGCGTCGTCGCCGGCTTTGACGATCAGGTCCGAGTGCACGACGGTGCTGCGTTCGATGGCGCCGCGGTGCGAGTCGCCATTGGGCAGCAGTACTTTCGGTTGTACGCCGGAGACCCCGGATTCCAAGTAGGTGGCGACGAGAAAATCGAATAATTCGGTGGTGGGTCGGCGGGACAGGATCTCGCGCAGGCTCATGGTGGTGCGAGCCTTGCGGGGCGGTGCAGCCGGATCGAGGTAACTCAAGCGTCCGATCTGCTCGCCACCCACGATGGCGAGCAGATCCATGTCATCCAAGCCGCCCTGCTTGGCAAAGGCCTCCTCGATCTTCGAC
>JBARBX010000113.1:0-1877 GCA_049793535.1 Steroidobacteraceae bacterium
GCCGTCGGGTACGCGCTCCACGAGCTCCGAGCAAGAGGAGGCGAAGAAGCGCGAGGACATTTCGGTGTTCCCTCTCGCCTTCCCCTTCATTGCAGGGCCCGGCGCGCTGGCCACCATCTTGCTCGCCGCCGGCGAGGTGGGAGGACCATCGCTGCTGTTCGCCGGCTTGTTGGGCGTTGTCGGGCTGGTTCTGGCCGTCTGCTGGGTGTTGATGCTCGCCACGCCGCGATTGATGAAGGCGCTGGGCGTGACCGGCGCCAACGTGGTGAGCCGCCTATCCGGCGTTATTCTGGCCGCCCTCGCCGTGCAATTCATCGTCGACGGAATTCGCGGCAGCTTTCTCTGACGGAAGCGGCAGCGGCAGCGGCAGCGGCGACGGAGGCGTCGGCGGCGAGGCAAGCCGTGCGTAGGCCAGGTCCCACACGCCGTGGCCGAGGCGTGCGCCGCGCCTCTCGAAGCGTGTCGGCGTCCTGAAGTCCGGCCGCGCCACATAAGTACCGTCCGGACTCAAGGTGGCAAGCTGCCGGTTTGCATTGCACACCGCCAACATTTGTTCCGCATAATCCTGCCAGTCGGTGGCGAGACGCAGCACTCCGCCTAAGCGCAGCTTGGCCGCCGCCGACTCGACAAACGCGGCGTCGATCAAACGCCGCTTGCGGTGGCGCTTCTTGTGCCAGGGATCCGGGAAGAACACGAGGATCTCATCGAAGGTCTCATCGCGAATCCCATCCCGCAATACCTCGACCGCATCGTGGCGGATGACGCGCAAATTCCTTAAGGAAGCCTGCTGCGCCCGCAGCAGCAGCCGGCCGACCCCCGGGCCATGCACTTCAATGCCCAGATAGTCGATGTGCCGACGCTCCTCCGCCAGCGTCCCAATCACTTCCCCGACTCCGAAGCCGATCTCCAGGCAGCGCGGCGCGCGCCGTCCGAAAATCGCCTCCATGTCCAAGGGGGCAGCGCGCAATTCCACGCCGAACACCGGCCACAGCTCCTGGAGCGCTCGCTCCTGCGCGGGCGTCATCCGGCCGGCGCGCAACACAAAGCTGCGTACATGACGTTGGGGCTGCATGGCCCGAAATATTGCCTGATATCATGCATCGATGTGCAATTCAAAGTGCGGCATGCGCCCAGGCAGCACTACCCGCTCACTGCCTCTGCTCGCGCTCGGCGCACTGTTGATATCCGGCTGCGCCAGCCTGCCGCGGCATGTCGCGAAGAGCCGCAGCCTGGCGCTGCCTGACCCTGCGGCCACCTCGCTGGGGCGCATCGTGGCGGCGGAGGAGGCCGGCAAGAACCTATCGGGCATCCGGCTGCTGACTTCGGGCGAGGAAGCCCTGGCCGACCTGATCGCGCTCGCCGACCACGCCGAACGCACTCTGGACATCCAGTACTACATCATCGAGCAGGACGAATCCGCACGGCTGCTGCTGAACCACGTGCGTCTGGCGGCGGATCGCGGCGTGCGGGTACGCGTCCTCGTCGATGATCTCCATACCGCCGGCGAGGACCGGCGGTTCCTGCACCTGAGCCAACATGCCAACGTCGAAGTGCGGGTATTCAATCCCTTCCCCGGCGGAAGATCCGCGATGTGGACCCGCTTTCTCGCCTCAGTGAGCGACATCCGGCGCATCAATCACCGCATGCACAACAAGTTGTTTGTCGCCGACAATGCCTTGGCCATCACCGGCGGCCGCAACATCGGCGACCAGTACTTCACCCGGGACAAGTACAGTAATTTTATCGATCTCGATGTGGTGGCGGCCGGCGCCATCGTGCCGGAATTGTCGGCCTCGTTCGACGCCTTCTGGAACAGCAAGTACGCCTACCCCATCGCTTCGGTGGCCGCGCCGGTGGACGCCGAGCCAGCCCCGACC
>JBARBX010000114.1:0-4564 GCA_049793535.1 Steroidobacteraceae bacterium
CATGACGATGCCATCACCTTGCCGGGCCTGCGGATGGCCGTGCCGAATACGTAGTCCCAGATAGGCGTGGTGACGCCGAAGTTGCCGCTCTTCGGAGAGTAGTGATGTCGCATATGCCAGGCGCGCAGCTCATTGAAGTACGAGGGCGAAGCGGTATTCGCATGGTGGTGGATGACGTGATGCACGACTCCGTACCACCAATAGCCGAACATCACACCGACGGTGAGGCCGTCCGCGACATTGAAGCTCAGGAAGTACCACACCGGAAACAGGAACGCGAGGCTGAGCACCGTCACGCTGATCCACGACGGCGTGCCGATGAAGGCCAGCGGCGCAGCATGATGCTCGCCGTGCATGGGCGAAAAATAGGGCATTCGATGCAATGCGATCCGATGCAGGGCATACTCCATCAGGGTCCAAAGGACCAACCCCGCCAGCGCGGCACCCAGCCATTCCGAGCCGCTCATCCAAGTGAGATGGTTGACATTGGCCGCCGTCAGGGCGACGAGCACCGTAGGATAGACGACGAAGTCCGAGTAATAGCTCAATTTGCTGAGTTGCATGGGGTTGCCCCTCGCTGGCTGTTCGTCGCCATTTGAACACGAATACCGCGGAATGTTATCGAAAGAATGAAACAGCTGCTTGGTAGAATTTTCAAGTATGCGTAATACACTGGTCATCGTCGGCGCCGGTTTTTGCGGCTCGGTGCTGGCGGCCAATCTGCTGCGCCGACCGCCGTCGATCGGGACGGACATCGTGCTGATAGAGCGCGGTTCCGCGATGGGACGCGGCATGGCGTACGCCCAGCGCGAGTTCCCCTATCTTTTGAACGTGCCGGCGGCGCGGCTTTCGGCCGACTCCGAAGACCCGCTGCAATTCCTGCGCTTTGCGCAGCGCCGGCAGCCCGATACGGACGGCGAGGCTTTTCTGCCGCGCGCAATGTACGGGGAGTACCTGCAGGAGGCGCTGCTGCAGGCCGAGCAGGCGGCGCCCCCCCACGTGCGGCTGCTGCGAGTGTTCGGCGAGGTCCGCCGCATCGTGCCGCGCGGTGCGGCTCAACCGCTGAGCGCGGAGTTTGCGGATCGCGAGCCCATCGCGGCCGATCGCGTGATACTGGCGCTGGGCAATCCGCCGGCGGCGCCGATGGCGTGGGCGGCGGCGATTCGAGATCACGCGGCCTATCGGCACGACCCCTGGGATCTGCCCAAGACTTTGGGCGCCGGGCATTCGGTGCTGATCGTCGGCAATGGATTGACCATGGCCGATGTCGCCTTGGCGATGAGCCAGGAGGCCGGGCGCATGCCCGCGCTGCACACGATTTCCCGGCGCGGCCTGGTACCCCAGCCGCAAACCACTTTCCGTCCGACTGCGATGCGGGGCGATGGCGCGGCACTTCTGGCCTGCGCCGATTCGCTGCGGCGGGTGTTGGCCATGACGCGGGAATTGGCGCGCGATGTCGAGAATCGGGGCGGCGATTGGCGTGAGGTCGTCACCTTCATTCGTCATCTCGCGCCGGCCCTGTGGCGGCGTCTGCCCCAGGGCGAGCAACGGCGCTTCGTGCGCCACCTGCGGGCGCACTGGGATACTCACCGGCACCGGCTGCCGCCGCCCATGGCCGCGCGCATCGCCTCGCTGCGGCAGAGCGGCCGGCTGCGGGTAAACGCCGGCCGCATCGCTGCGGTGGTTCCCGCCGGGGAGCAGCTCCGCGTTTCATGGCATCCACGCGGTGCCGGCGCTGGTGCTGCGAAAAATTTGACCGTGGATCTGATCGTCAATGCGACCGGGCCCGACTATGCGCTGGAGCGCTCGGCGGATCCGCTGCTCGCCTCGCTGCGAGCGGCGGGACTCCTGTCCGCGGACGCGTTGAACCTGGGCCTGCGCACGGCGCGCTTCGGCGCCTGTGTGGATGCGCAGGGGCGAGCGAGCGAGCGACTCTACTATTTGGGCCCCATGCTGCGCGCCGATCATTGGGAGGCGACCGCCGCGACCGAACTGCGCGATCACGCAGAACACCTCGCGGCGCATCTGGTCGGCCGCGGCGTGCTCGCGGCCGCCGACTAGACCGGCCGGCTACGCCAAGTTTTCCAGGGCTTCGAGCAGGCGGTGCAGCTCGTCGCGGGTGTTGTACATGGACACGCCGGTACGCAGCAGCCCGCCGCGGTCGGCCAATCCGAGGACCTGCACCGGCCGCGCGGCGTAGAAGTCTCCATCCCAGACGCAAATGCCCTGCTCTCCGAGCATCTTGGCGGCTTCACCCGCGCTGATCTTGTCCATGGTGATGGACACCGTGGGCGCGCGCATGCGGCCGGAGGCAAAGTCCGGACCCCAGACGCGGACACCGGGAATGCGCCGCACGGCGTCATGGTAGTCCTTGGCCAATTCATGTTCATAGGCGCCGATGTGCGTCATCGCATCGACCACGCGTTCCCTCAAGGACCCGCCCGCGCCCCAGCTTGCAATGTACTCGACCGCCGCGCGCACGCCGTCGATGGCGGCGTGATTCAGCGTGCCGGTTTCGATGCGGTAGGGAGCCGCGGGATCCTGCACGCTCAACCGGTCCGTGGGCAGTCCATCGAGCGCGCCGGGCCGCGAATACAGCACGCCCACGTGCGGTCCGTAGAATTTATACCCCGAGCACAGAACAAAGTCCGCGCCGAGCGCCCGCACGTCGAGCGGAAAATGCGGTGCGTAATGCACGGCGTCGACCACCAGCAGGGCGCCCACCTCCCGTGTGAGGCGCCGCGCCAGCGCGATGTCGTTGACCGTACCCAGCGAATTCGCCGACGCGCCGATGGCGAGCAGCTTGGTGCGCGGCGTAATCTGCCCGGCCAGGTCCGCAGGATCCAATTCGCCCGATTCCATCAGGCGCACTTCGCGAATCACCACGCCGCGTTCCCCAAGCTTAAGCCAGGGTCCCCGATTTGCTTCGTGATCGAGCTGAGTGACGAGCACCTCGTCGCCCTTCTGCAAGGTGCGGCCGATGGCCGTGCTCAATTGGAAGCAGAGCGTCGTCATGCTCTGGCCGAAGGAGATGCACGCGCCGCTCTCCGCACCGAGGAAGGCGGCGACGACGTTGCGCGCGTTCTCCATGCGCCTGTCCACTTCGCGGGAGGGCGGGAAATTGCCGTGAGTGTTCACATTGCAGGACGCGTACAGGTCCGCAATGGCCTCGATCACGGCGCTCGGGACCTGGCTGCCGCCCGGTCCGTCGAGGAAGGCGAGGCCGGCGTTCTTGGTGAGCGCTGGGAAATCGCGCCGGCAGCGCAGACAATGCTCGAGGGTATAGGCCATTACAATAGATCGTAGGTAAAGTCGTAGCTCGTCGATTTGGCGTCGCGCGGGTGCAGCTTCATGCTGCCCTTGGCGCCCGCGTACTTGCCGGTGCCGCCGGTGACCGCGAACAAGGAGTCGCCCTCATCCATGAAGGGCCCCTCGACGGTGATCTGTCCCGCCTTCAACGTCAGCGTCCAAAAGCATTCCCAGCTCTTGCCGACGATGGTGCGCACGCAATAGCCCTGATCGGAACCGATCTTGGTCTTGTTGGCGGAGTCGAAGATGCCGTTGGCGAACACCAGCAGGTCGCCTATGGAATCGCCTTTGGCACCGAGATCGACGGTGGTCTCACCCACCGGGCGTTCCACCACCTTGATTTGCTCTGCGGCGAAAACAGGCAAGGCCAGCAGCATCGCTGCCGGCGCCGCGACGCGGACCATCGTGATTTTCATGGGATCCCCTCGGATTGTATTGTTGATCGAATGGATGATAGCAAGATGCCGTGCGTTATTCGTCGAAGCCCGACGCCACCACCTCGATCAGCGTGGGTCCGCCTTGGCCGAACGCGGTGCGTATGGCCTGCGCGAGCGCGGCCGGATCGCGCACGCGGCAGCCCTCCGCCCCGCAGGCCCGGGCGAGGGCCACGAAGTCGGGGTTGCGCGCGATCACGCCGAGCTGCGGTATGTGCGCGGCCACCATGTCGTCGCGGATCTGACCGAGCGCCGAGTTGTTCCACACCACGATGGGCAGGCTCAAACCCGCTTCGACCGCCGTCATGAGCTCGGTGATGGTGAATTGCAGCCCGAAGTCGCCGGCGAGCGCGATCACCGCACGCGCGGGGCTGGAGATCTTGGCGCCGAGCGCGGCCGGCAGCGCGAACCCCAAGGTGCCGTAGCCGGACGGATGGAACCACTGCCCCGGATTCTCCACCGGGTAGGCATAGTTGCCAAAGTACGCGATCTGCGTCATGTCGCTGAACACCACGCCGTCCTCGGGCAGCGCGGCCTTGATGGCGCGCAGCGCGCTCCACATGGCGCGCGTCTTGGCATCCACGCTGCTCTCGAGGGCGGCGCGGATTTTCTCGCGTCCGCCCAGGGCCGTTCTCCATCCGGGGTGACCGGGTCCGCGCCCCGTCAACGATCGATTGATGCCCGCAAGCGCTGCGCGCGCGTCGGACCAGACGCTCACCGCGGCCGAGTATTGATCCGAGAGTTTCACGGGATCGACGTCGATGCGGATGAGCTTGCCGCCGAGCGGCAGGCGAGTGGTGAAGTACATGTCGGTCTCGCCC
>JBARBX010000115.1:0-4315 GCA_049793535.1 Steroidobacteraceae bacterium
GGACGCGACCGCCGACCCGCCGGCGCGCGCCCCCATCGTCCTGCACGCGGCGCACTTGCTCGACATCGAAACCGGCCGCCTCGTGACCCCGGCCGAAGTACTGGTCGAAGGCGAGCGCATCGTGGCCGTGGGCACCTCGGTCACACACCCCGCGGGCGCAAAGATCATCGATCTGGGCGACCGCACGCTGCTGCCGGGTCTGATCGACGCTCACGTGCATCTATTTCTGCATCCCGGTGACGAAGACCTGCAGACCGTGGAGGAATCGGTGCCGCAGCGGACTATTCTCGCGCTGCTCGCGGCACGGGACGATGTCATGGCGGGATACACCGCCGAGCGCGACATGGGAACCGAGGGTGCGGGGTCCGCCGACACCGCGGTCCGCAATGCCATCAACGCCGGCCTCTACCCGGGCCCTCGCTTACGCATTTCCGGCAATGCCATCGACATTCTGGGCGGCCACGAAGACGCCAACCACTTCAATCCCGAACAGCACGTTCTGTCGAACGCCAGCTACGCCAACAACGCGCAGGAGTTGGTGGCCGTGATGCGCCGCCAGCACAAGGAAGGGTCCGACTTCGCCAAGATCTATGAGACCGGGACGGACAGTCTCAAGGACGGTACGCTGCATACCCCCTATCCGTACACGGCTGCGGAACTCAAAACCGCGGTCGACGAGGCCGCGCGCCTGGGCACCACCGTCGCCGTGCACGCGATGGGCGAGCCCGGGACCCTGTACGCCGCGCAAGCGGGGGTCGCCTCCATCGACCACGCCACGCAGCTAAGCGCGGAGACCATGCGGATCATGAAGGAGAAGAAAATCCCCGCGGTCCCGACCTTTGCGGTGTTCGAGGTTTTCGCCCACCGTCCGGGACCCGGCGCCGAGCGGGAGGGCCGCTTGTTGGACTACAAAATCCAGGAATTCAAGAAGCAGGTTGCGGCGGGCATTCCGTTCGCGGTCGGCTCCGATGTCGGCCCGTTTCCCCATGGAACCCAGGCGCGCGAATTGGAGCTGATGGTGAAATACGGCATGAAGCCGCTCGCGGTGCTCCAGGCCGATATGCTCAACGGCGCGAAGCTGCTGGGATGGGGCGGCCAGATCGGCGACCTGAAGCCGGGGCTTTATGCCGACATCATCGCGGTGCCGGGTTCGCCTCTGGACGATATCAGCGTCGTCGAGCATGTGTCCTTCGTCATGAAGGGCGGGGTTGTCGTGAGGCCGCTGCAGTGAAGCAGGATGCCGAAATTCGCAACTTTCTGATCGAGCGCGGCATCGAGCACGTCAAGCTCGGCGTCTTCGACACCGACGGGGTGTTGCGCGGAAAATACCTGAGCCGCGACAAGTTCCTGTCGGCGCTCGACAAGAACCTCGGGTTCTGCGACGTCATTCTGGGCTGGGACTCGAACGACCAGCTCTACGACAACACGAAGTTCACCGGCTGGCACACCGCCTACCCGGATGCCACCGTGAGGGTGCTGCCGTCGACCCGCCGCGACATTCCCTTCGAGCCGAAAACCGCGCTGTTTCTCGGCGAGTTCGCCGGCCGCGCCGAGTCGGTGTGCCCGCGCGGTACTTTGCGGCGCGTGCTCGAGCGGGCGCAAGGCATGGGGTATGCCGTCAACGCCGCCGCGGAGTTCGAGTTCTTCGTGTTCGAGGAAACACCGCAGTCGGTGCGCGAGAAGGGCTACCGCGATTTAAAGACCTTCACCCCGGGCGCCTTCGGCTACTCGGTGCTGCGCAGCTCGGTGCATTCGGATCTGTACCAGGAGCTGCTCGATCTCGGCCAGGCGATGCGATTTCCGATCGAAGGGCTGCACACCGAGACGGGTCCCGGCGTGCTCGAGGCGGCGCTCACCTACTGCGATGCCCTCGAGGCCGCCGATCGAGCGGCGCTTTTCAAGACCTTCTCCAAAGTGCTGGCGCAGCGCCACGGCCTGATGGCCACGTTCATGGCCAAGTGGTCGAACAGCGTTCCGGGCCAAAGCGGCCACCTGCACATTTCGCTGCGCAGCTTGAGCGGCGACAGCATATTCCACGATGCCTCGAAACCGTTCGAAATGTCGGACGCCATGCGTTGGTTCGTCGGCGGCCAGCAGGCGCTGATGCCCGAACTGCTCGCCATGGTCGCGGGCACGGTGAACAGCTATTCGCGGCTGGTTCCCGGATACTGGGCCCCGACCTCCGCAACCTGGGGCATCGAGAACCGCACCACGGCACTGCGCGTGATCCGCGGCGGACCGTCCAGCCAGCGGGTCGAGTACCGGATTGCGGCGGCGGACATCAATCCCTACATAGCGCTCGCCGCGGCGATCGGCGCCGGACTCTGGGGCATCGAACACCGCATCGAGCCCGATGCGCCGATCACGGGTAACGCCTACGACCGCGAACACGCGTCGCAGCGGCGATTGCCCGCGACGCTCTACGAAGCCGCGGAACGCCTGTCGGCCTCCAAGCCCGCGCGCGCCATGTTCGGCGACGAGTTCATCGAACACTATGCCGCCACCCGTCAGTGGGAAGAACGGGAATTCCGCAAGGCGATTACCGACTGGGAACTCGCGCGATATTTCGAGATCATCTAGAGCGGAACGATGACTGATACCTTGAAAACCATCAGCCCCGTCGATGGACGGATCTACGTCGAGCGCACGCTCGCAACGGCCGCCGGCATCGACCGGGCACTCGACGACGCCCGCGCCGCGCAACTCGCCTGGGCGCGTACGCCGCTCGCGGCGCGCTGCGGAATTCTGGGGCTGGCCGTCGACGCCTTCGTCGCGAAGGCGAACGCTATCGCCGCCGAAATCACCTGGCAGATGGGGCGTCCCATTCGTCACGCACCCGGCGAGATCCGCGGCTTCGAAGAGCGCGCCCGCTACATGCTGAATGTCGCGCCCGAGGCCTTGGGTGCTGTCCAGCCCGGCGACAAGGCCGGCTTCCGCCGGCAGATCAAGCGAGTGCCGCTCGGGATCGTCGTCGTCGTGGCACCCTGGAATTATCCCTACCTGACCGCGGTCAACGCCGTGCTGCCGGCGCTGATCGCCGGCAATGCCGTGGTGCTCAAGCATTCGCATCAGACGCCCTTGTGCGCCGAGCGCTTCATGGAAGCCTTCGCGAGCGCCGGCGTGCCCCCCGGCGTATTTCAATACCTGCACTTGTCGCACGACGACACGGCGCGCCTCATGGGCGATGCGCGCGTTGCGAGCGTGTGCTTCACCGGTTCGGTGGCGGGCGGACGCGCGGTGGTCGCCGCCACTGCCGCCGGGTTTGCCACTTCAGGCCTCGAACTCGGCGGCAAGGACCCGGCCTATGTGCGGGCCGATGCGGACCTGAACCAGGCCATCGAAACACTGACGGACGGCGCCTTCTTCAACGCCGGCCAGTCCTGCTGCGGCATCAAACGCATCTATGTCGCAGCGGAGCGCTTCGATGAATTCGTCGCCGGCGTGGTCGACCTGACCATGAAGTACCGGCTCGGATCGCCGCTCGATCCGCAGACGAGCTTGGGACCCGTGGTGCGCACCGCCGCCGCCGAGGCCGTCCGCGCACAAGTCAGGGAGGCGGTCGCCGCGGGGGCCCAGGCCCTCATCGATGAGACCTCGTTCGCGGCCGCGGCACCCGGGACGCCCTACCTCGCACCGCAAGTCCTGATCGGCGTCGACCACTCGATGGCCATCATGCGCGAGGAAACTTTCGGGCCCGCGGTCGGCATCATGCAGGTGGCATCGGATGAGGACGCGGTGCGGCTGATGAACGACAGCGAGTTCGGCCTCACGGCCGCGATTTTCTCGGCGGATGCGGCGCGCGCCGAGGCGCTCGGCGATGCGCTGGAGACGGGCACGGTGTTCCTCAACCGCTGCGACTACCTCGATCCGTCGCTCGCCTGGACCGGCGTCAAGAATTCCGGACGCGGCTGCACGCTGTCGCGCGTCGGGTTCGAGCAGCTAACCCGGCCCAAGTCTTATCATTTTAAAGTGACGCTCTGAACACGGTGACGACATGAGCACGAGCCTGCGCGGCAATTGGAATTATCCGACCACGATCTGGGCCGGCCCGGGCCGGATCGCGGAACTCGCCGACGCCTGCGCACGCGCCGGCATGAAGCGCCCCCTGATCGTCACCGACGAAGGGCTGATCGCCGCCCCGATGATCAGGAATGCCCAGGCCGCCTTGGGCAATGCCGCGCTGTTCGGCGCGGTGAGAGGCAACCCGGCTTTGAGCCACGTCGAGGCCGGCCTTCGCGCCTACCGTGCCGGCGGCCATGACGGCGTCGTGGCGTTCGGCGGCGGATCCGCGCTCGACGCCGGCAAGGTGGTGGCC
>JBARBX010000116.1:0-2245 GCA_049793535.1 Steroidobacteraceae bacterium
GCTGGGCGCACAGCTCGCATGCAGCCGGATCGAGCGCGCAGCAGGCCTATGACAAGGGCGATTTCACCGCCGCCGCGCGCGAGTACGCCGCGGCCGCGCAGCGCGATCCGAAAGCGCCGGTGCTGCAATTCAACGCAGGTGCCGCCGCGTACCGCGCCGGCCAGTTTCCGCAGGCGGCACAGGCGTTTCAAGCATCGATCAGCCGCTCGGTCTCCGGGGACGCCAAGCGCCTGGCGGAGCAAGAGGACGCCTATTACGACTTGGGCAACACTCTGTACCGCGCCGGACAGGGGACTCTGCAGAGCTCCCAGCAACAAACGCTGCAATCCTGGCAACAGGCCGTCAAGGCGTACGACACTGCGCTGGAGCTGCGCGCCGACGATGCGGACGCCAAGTACAACCGCGATTTGGTGAAGCGCAAGATCGACGAGCTGAAGAAAAATCCGCCGCAGAACCCGCAGAACAATCAGAACAACAAGAACAACCAGCCGAACAATCAACAGCAGCAGGGCCCGCAGCAAAAGTCGCCGCCGAATTCGCAGCCGCCGCCAAAAAGCGGTACGCCGCCGCCCGGACAGCCACCCCCAGGGCAGCCCCCGCCGGGCCAACAGCCCCCCGGCCAGCAACCACCGGGGCAACAGCCCCCGGGTAAACAACCGCCGGGTCAACAACCACCGCCGTCCGGCCAACAGCCCCCCGGCCAGCCGCCGCCTGGCAAAGCGGGGGGCGACGCCGATCAGGACGACCAGCATGCTCCGGGTCAGATGAGCCGCGAAGAGGCGCGACAACTGCTCGATTCAGAGAAGGGCGAAGAGCGGCGCGCGCTCGGCATCCCGCTGGCGCGCAAGCAACCGAACGCACCGCCCGACAAACCGGTCAAAGATTGGTGATGGGTACGCACGGTCACAGGCGCAGCAGGTTGTCGGCGGCCCTCGTGCTGCTGTCGTTGCTCGCAGCGGCAGCGGATTCGACGGCCGCACCCTCGGTGGACGCGAGCATCGAGCCCGCGCAGATCGCGCTCGGTGACTCGGCGCGCCTTACCATTCTCACCTCGGGCAACGGCACGCTCTCCATACCCTTGCCGGTGGTTCCGGGATTGGAATTCCGAGTGGTCGGCCAATCGCGCCAAATCCAGATGATCAACGGCGTGACCATTGAGTCGACCTCCACCATTGTGCGGGTCACTCCGGAGGAAGCCGGCGTCTTCACCATCCCGGGACCCACGCCGAATTCGCCGCCGCTGCTGCTGCGAGTCACGCCGGGCGGCAGTGGTTCATCCTCCTTCGGCAACGGGGCTGCCCCGGGTGCCGAACCTCCCCTTCCGGGCAGCGCCGGCGCCAACGGCCTTCACCTGACGCCCGACGGCTCCGCCTTCGTGCGCTTGGAGATACCCCGGCATGACATCTACGTCGGCGAGAGCGTCCCGGTGGAAATTCAGGTTGGCATGCGCGACGGATTCGTCCAATCCTTGAATGGTCTGCCCAAGCTCAACAGCGCGGATTTCACGCTCAACAATCTTTCGCGCCAACCCGAGCGCGCTCCGCGGGTCATCGAGGGCAAGCCGTTCACGGTCTACACCTGGCACAGCCTTTTGGCGGCGGTCAAGCCCGGAAGTTATTCGCTCGCCTTCGAGGCGCCGCTCACCGTGCGGATGAGGACTCGTCCGCTGCGCGAGTCGATGCTGGACGATCTCTTGGGCGATCCGTTCTTGCAGAACATCTTCGGCGCGACCGTTCAGAAGGACATCACCGTGCAGAGCGCGCCCGCGGCAATCAGCGTGCTGCCTCTGCCCGCGCAGGGAAGGCCGTCGGACTTCGGCGGCGCAGTGGGCTCATTCAAGATCAGCACCGATATTTCGTCGAACAAAACGTCGGCGGGGGATCCTCTCACCCTGCGCATGCACGTCAACGGCAGCGGCAATTTCGACCGCGTCGAGAGCTCCATGCTCCCCGGCAGCACCGATTGGAAGACCTACGACCCGAAGGCGAGCTTCAACTCGACCGACCCGTTGGGATTTCGCGGCGAAAAAACCTTCGAGCAGCCGATCATCGCGTCCCACGCGGGCACCCACACCGTCCCGCCGCTCGACTTCACCTACTTTGACCCCGGCACCCGCCGCTACGAAACGGCCCGCAGCCTGCCGCTTGAAGTGAAGGTCTCGCCGGCGGCGAATGCCGATACCAGCGTCGCGCCGGTCAGCGCGGGAACACCGGCCGATCAATTTCGCGGCGGCTTGAGACCGGAT
>JBARBX010000117.1:0-3492 GCA_049793535.1 Steroidobacteraceae bacterium
CGACCAGTTCGGCGGGCGCGTCGGTGATCACCCTGCAGTTCTCGCTGTCTCTCGCCATCGACGTGGCCGAGCAGCAGGTGCAGGCGTCCATCAGCGGAGCGCAGAACCTGCTGCCGCAGGATCTGCCGGCCCCGCCGATCTACGCGAAGGTCAATCCCGCCGATGCGCCGGTACTCATTTTGGGGCTTACCTCGAAGGTCATGCCGCTCACGGACGTCGAAGATCTGGCCGACACGCGCGTGGCGCAGAAAATCTCGCAGATAAAAGGAGTCGGTGTCGTCAGCATCAGCGGCGGGCAGCGTCCCGCGGTGCGCGTCGTCGCGAATCCGCGCGCCATGGCCGCCTATGGGCTGAACCTCGACGATCTGCGCACGACCATCAGCAACGCCAACCAAAACGGGCCGAAGGGAACTTTGGACGGCCCCAGCAGCGCATACACGGTCAACACCAACGATCAAATCAGAAACGCGGACGACTACGGCATGGTCGTGGTCGCATACAAGAACGGCGCCGCGGTGCGCCTGAAGGATGTGGCGACCCTGGTGTCCGGGGCGGAGAATGCGAAACTTGGCGGCTGGATGAACCGCGTGCCGGCGCTGATCCTGAACGTGCAGCGCCAGCCTGGCGCGAATGTGGTCGACGTCGTCAACCGAATCCACGACCTGCTGCCGTCTCTGCAGGCCGCGCTGCCGGCGGGCGTGGATCTCGCCGTACTCACCGACCGTACCACCACCATCCGAGCCTCGGTGGCCGACGTCGAATTCGAGCTCGTGCTCGCCGTCATACTGGTCGTGCTGGTGATCTACGTGTTCCTGCGCAACGTTCCCGCCACCATCATCCCCAGTCTGTCGGTGCCGCTGTCGCTCATCGGCACGTTCGCGGTGATGTATCTGGCGAATTTCAGCCTCAACAATCTGTCGCTGATGGCCCTCACCATTGCAACGGGTTTCGTGGTCGACGATGCCATCGTCATGATCGAGAACATCTCGCGCTACATCGAACTGGGGGAGACGCCGCTCGAGGCTGCGCTCAAGGGCGCGGGACAGATCGGCTTCACCATCATATCGCTGACCGTTTCGCTGATCGCGGTGCTCATTCCGCTGCTCTTCATGCAGGACGTGGTCGGCCGCCTGTTCCGCGAATTCGCGGTGACGCTCGCGGTCACGATCCTCATCTCCGCCGTGGTGTCCCTGACGCTGGTGCCGATGATGTGCGCCAAGCTGTTGAAGCACCGCCCGTCGGACGCGCACGCGGCGCCGGAGTCGGGCCGGTGGTTCGCCATGCTGGTCGAATGGTACGGCCGAAGGCTGACGTGGGTGCTGGACCACCAGCGGCTGACCATGTATGTCGCGACGGCGACGGTGGCGCTGACGGTGATTCTCTACATCCTGATTCCCAAGGGCTTTTTTCCGGAGCAGGACACCGGATTGATTCAGGGTATCTCGGAGGCGACCGAATCGGTTTCCTACGCCGCGATGGCCGACCGGCAGCAGGCGCTCGCGGCTGCGATACTCAAGGATGCCGATGTGGTGAGCCTGTCTTCTTATATAGGCATCGACGGCAACAACGTCACGCTCAACAGCGGACGCTTTCTGATCAATTTGAAGCGGCGCGCCGACCGCAGCTCAGGCGTTGCCGACGTCATCCGGCGGCTGCAGTCCGAAACCGCCGACATTGCCGGTGCCACGCTGTACATGCAGCCCGTCCAGGATCTGACCCTCGATACGACCATCAGCCGCACTCAGTACCAGTTCACCCTGGAAAGCGCGGACTCGGTGGCGTTGTCGACCTGGACTCCCAAATTGCTGGCGGCGCTGTGTCAGCAACCGGAACTCGCGGACGTCGTAAGCAATCAGGAAGACAACGGGCTCGCGGCCTATATCACCATCGACCGCGACAGCGCGGCGCGGCTCGGCATCAGCGTCGGCACCGTCGACAACGCCCTGTACGATGCCTTCGGCCAGCGGATCGTTTCCACGATATTCACCCAGTCGAACCAATACCGGGTCATTCTGGAGGCGGATCCCGCCACCTACCGGTCCGTGGACTCGCTGGCATCGATCTACGTGCCCTCCGCGGCCGGCGGTCAGGTGCCGCTGTCGGCGGTCGCCAAGGTCGACGTGGAGACGCGGCCGCTGCTCATCAATCACCTGGCTCAGTTTCCGGCGACCACCGTGTCCTTCAATCTCGCTCCCGGCGCCTCGCTCGGCGCCGGCGTGAAAGCCATCGAGAACACCGAGCAGGGGATCGGGATCCCGGTGAGCATTCGAACGACTTTTCAGGGCGCCGCGCTCGCCTTCCGCAGCAACCTGACCAACGAGATCCTGTTGTTGGTGGCCGCCATACTCGTCATGTACATCGTGCTCGGTGTGTTGTACGAAAGCTTCGTCCACCCCATCACCATTCTTTCGACGCTGCCGTCGGCGGGCATCGGTGCGCTGCTCGCGCTCATGCTGGCGGGCGACGATCTGACCATCATCGCGCTCATCGGCATCATTCTGCTCATCGGCATCGTGAAGAAGAACGCCATCTTGATGATCGACTTCGCGGTGGTCGCGCAGCGCGACGAGAAGTTGTCGCCCCGCGACGCGATCTACAAGGCCTGCTTGCTGCGCTTTCGCCCCATCCTCATGACGACGGTTGCCGCCATATTCGGCGCCCTGCCTCTCATGTT
Source organism: Steroidobacteraceae bacterium (assembly GCA_049793535.1). GTDB lineage: Bacteria > Pseudomonadota > Gammaproteobacteria > Steroidobacterales > Steroidobacteraceae > Bog-1198. The sequence continues at coordinate 2,675 of JBARBX010000117.1, forward strand.
CGGCGCCGGCACGGGCTCGGAGCTGCGCCACCCGCTCGGCGTCAGCATCGTCGGGGGACTGCTCGTGAGCCAGGTGCTCACTCTTTTCACGACGCCGGTGATCTATTTGGCGTTCGATCGCCTCGCCACGCGCGTGCGCGGGCCCAAGGCGGTAGCCGACGAGGGTGAGCTGGCGCCGGAAAGTTCCGCATGAATATTTCAGCCCCCTTCATTCGCAGACCGGTCGCGACCATACTGCTGACGGCCGGCGTGGCCTTGACCGGTGCCGCGGCCTTCATGCTGCTGCCGGTGGCGCCGCTGCCCCGCATCGATGTGCCGGCCATCTTCGTGTCGGCCCAGCTCCCGGGAGCGAGCCCGGAAGTGATGGCGAGTACGGTGGCCACGCCTTTGGAGCGGCATCTTGGCGCCATTGCCGACGTCGACGACATGACGTCGAACAGCAGCGTCGGAACCTCCAACATTCAATTGACCTTCGGCCTCGACCGCGACATCGACGGCGCGGCGCGCGACGTGCAGGCGGCCATCGTCGCCGCGCACGCCGACCTGCCCTCCTCGCTCACGCGCAATCCTTCCTACCGCAAACTCAACACCGCCCTGTTTCCGGTCATGGCCATCGCCATGACCTCCGATGTGCTCACCCAGGGCCAGATTTACGATGCGGCCGACGCCGTGATCTCGCAACGCCTGTCGCAGATTCAGGGCGTCGGCGGGGTCAACGTGAACGGCAGCGCGCTGCCCGCCGTGCGGGTCGAAATCAATCCGCTGTCGCTGTCCAAGTACGGCATCGGCCTGCAGGACGTGCGCGCCGCCATCTCCAA
>JBARBX010000118.1:0-5625 GCA_049793535.1 Steroidobacteraceae bacterium
AAAATCGTAGGTCACGGTCTTCTGGGCAATCGTCCTGTCCATGGCGCCGATGATGGCGTCGGCGGCCTCCAGCCAGCCCATGTAGCGCAGCATCATCTCGCCGGACAGGATCACGGAACCCGGATTGACCTTGTCCAGATCGGCATACTTGGGCGCGGTTCCGTGAGTGGCCTCGAACACCGCATGGCCCGTCAGGTAATTGATGTTGCCCCCGGGCGCAATGCCGATGCCGCCGACTTGAGCGGCCAACGCATCCGACAGGTAGTCTCCGTTGAGATTCATGGTGGCGACCACGTCGAATTCGTCCGGACGGGTCAGTACCTGCTGCAGCGTGATGTCGGCAATGGCATCCTTGATGATGATCTTGCCCGCCTTCTTCGCGGCATCCATCTGCGCATTGGCCTCATTCTCGCCCTTGGCGGCTTTGATGCGCTCCCACTGCTCCCAGGTGAAGACCTCGTTGGGAAATTCCGTTTCGGCAAGGCTGTAGCACCAGTTGCGAAACGCGCCCTCCGTGAATTTCATGATGTTGCCCTTGTGCACGATCGTTACGCTCTTGCGCTTGTTGGCGATCGCGTAGGCGACAGTGGCTCGGAACAGGCGGTCGGAGCCTTCCTTGGAGGCCGGTTTCAGGCCGATGCCGGAGCTGTCTGGGAAGCGGATTTTGGCGAATTGCTTGGGAAAATTCTGCTTGAACAGGTCGAGAAATTTCTTCGCCTCGGGGGAGCCGGCCTCGAACTCGATGCCGGCGTAAATGTCCTCGGTATTTTCACGGAAGATCACCATGTCGACCTTTTCCGGCGTCTTGACGGGGGAGGGGACGCCCTTGAACCAGCGTACCGGGCGCAGGCACACGTACAAGTCCAACAATTGGCGCAACGCCACGTTGAGCGAGCGAATGCCGCCGCCGACGGGAGTGGTGAGCGGACCTTTGATCGAGATCAGGTAATCGCGGCAGGCGGTGACGGTTTCGTCGGGCAGCCACGAGTTGTACGCCTTGTTCGCCTTTTCGCCGGCGAACACCTCCATCCAATGAATCTTGCGCTTTCCGCCGTAGGCCTTTTGTACCGCCGCGTCGAATACCCTGACGCTGGCCCGCCAGATGTCGCGCCCGGTGCCGTCGCCTTCGATGAACGGGATGATGGGACGGTCCGGCACTTTCAATTGGCCGTTCGCGATCGTGATCTTCTCGCCGCCGGCGGGAACCTGAACGTACACGGGCTTCGCTTCTGACATTCATCGCTCCTGTAAATTTGCCGGCAATGCTAGCATGCGCGACCGGAGAGAGAGCATTGCGTACCCTGACATCCACCCCCGCAAAGGACGGTTTCCGCATGCCCGCGGAATTCGAGCGCCATTCCGGCTGCTGGATGCTTTGGCCCGAGCGCACGGACAATTGGCGCAGCGGGGCCAAGCCGGCGCAGGCCGTGTTCGCCGCCATCGCCGCCGCCATCGCCCAGGGCGAGCCGGTGACCGTGGGCGTCTCGGCCGCGCAATTCCAGAATGCGCGCGCACGCTTGGCCGACCGGGTGCGCGTCGTGGAAATGAGCAGCAATGACGCGTGGATGCGCGACTGCGGGCCGACGTTCGTCATCGACGCCAAGGGCCGGCGGCGCGGTGTGGACTGGACGTTCAATGCCTGGGGCGGCCTCGACGGAGGCTTGTACTTCCCCTGGGACCGCGACGATGAGGTCGCGCAAAAAGTATTGGAGCTGGAAGGCACCGAGCGGTACCGCACGTCGTTCGTTCTCGAGGGAGGCGCCATCCACGTGGATGGTCAAGGCTCTTGCTTGACCACCGAGGAGTGCTTGCTCAATCCCAATCGCAACCCGAATTTGAGCCGCGCCGACATCGAAGAGATGCTGCGCCGCTATCTCGGGGTCACGAGGGTGATCTGGCTGGGCCGGGGTGTTCATCTCGATGAGACCGGCGGACATATCGACGAACTCGCCTGCTTCACGAGCCCGGGGCACGTCGCCCTGACGTGGACCAGGGACCGCGAGGATCCACAATACGAGATTTCACAAGATGCTTACTTGCGCCTGAGCAAGGCCCGCGACGCACGCGGTCGAGCGTTGACCATTCACAAGATCCACCAGCCTCGGCCGCTCTACATGACCGAGGAAGAGGCCTCCGGAATCGATCGGCGCGCGGGAAGCCGCCCGCGCAAGGCCGGCGACCGCTTGCCGGCGTCGTACATCAATTTCTACATCGCCAACAAATGCGTCGTCATGCCGCTATACGACAAGCGCCACGACGCCGCGGCGATGAATACGCTCGCCCGGCTGTTCCCCACCCGCAAGGTATTGGGAGTCGCCACCCGCGAAGTGCTGCTCGGCGGGGGCAACATTCACTGTATTACCCAGCAAGTACCCCGCCCAGCGGGCGGTTAAAAGCCTGTAATTGGAACTTTGCCGGGCGCCCGCTCTCGAAAGCCTTTATTCTACGCACCCTAAAACTCAACTTACGCCACCCATTGGAAGCTGTAGTGCACCCATCGTTCTCTCGATTTGCGCGAACATTCTCAAGCGCGCTTCTGTGCGCCGCCGCCGTCTTCGCGACCGGCTGCCATCACAACAACCTGAACAGCGGCTACGGGGTGGCCTGGATCACCTTGAGCGATACGACGCCGGACGACTACACGACCTACACCGTCAACGTCGATTCGGTGACCCTGACCGGCGAGGTTTACGGGGTGATTACCGCGATCGCGACGCCGGAAACAGTCGACTTCACAAAACTCGACAATATCGACGAGCTGTACAGTGCCGCGAGCATCCCGAACGACACCTATACCAGCGCCAGCATCGTTCTGGACTACACCTCCGCCAATATTTCGGTCATGGTCAACGGTGTGCCGAAGCAAGCGACCGTCGTGGATACCACGGGCGCCGCCGTCACGACGCAGACCATCACCGTGACCTTGGATCCGAAAAATCCGCTGATCATCGTGCCCACCCTGTCCTCGTCGAGCGCGCAGCGCCTGGCCATCAATTTCGATCTCCCGGCATCGAACGTGGTGAATACGGCCACCAGTCCGCCCACCGTGACGATCCAGCCCTTTGTCACCGTGTCGGCCGGCGCGCCGGACACGAAGCCGATTCGCGTGCGCGGTCCGCTGATCAATTCGGACGTCAACCTTGGCACCTACACCGTGTACGTGCGGCCGTTCTACGACGAAGTCGACGTTCTCGGGCAGCTCACGATATTCAACGATGCGAATACCGTGTACCTGATCAACGGCGTCAACTATGTCGGCAGCGCGGGAATCACCCAGCTCTCGCTGTTGTCCGCCGGCACCACCATGACTGCGGCCTATACCACCTACCAGCCGAGCGCAACCTTGAACGCCTCGGTGACGGCGGGAAAATTCAACTCGACCTACATCGTCGCCGGCAGCACCCTCGAGGACTTCTACACCCAAGGCCTGGAGGGCGACGTGATCGCGCGCAGCGGCAATACCCTGACCCTGCGCGGCGCGACCTTGTTCCTCAATGACGGCCAGACCTCCTACATCAACACTCCGGACTCCGTGGTTTTGCTCGGCCCCAGCACCATCGTGACGGCCGATGACAATCCGGCGCTGACCGGCCTCAATTACAATTCCGTGTCGGTCGGCCAGCACATCATCGCGCGCGGCATTTATGAGCTGCCCGCATCCGGCGTCACGACCCTGGACGCCACCGGAAATTCCAGCACCAACACGGGATCGGTGCGCCTGATATCGACGCAGATGTATGGGCCGCTGGTTTCCTCGGCCTCCGGCAGCCTGACCATGACCTTACAGACCATCGACAATTGGCCGGTCAGCAACTACGACTTCGCCGGCAATGGCACCGTGACGCCGGCCAGCTATGTGGTCGACACGGGCACCCTGACGCTGCCCGCAGGCGACACGGCCGGCAGCCCGCTGTGGATCGACGGCGTTACGGCGCCGTTTGGCAGCGCGCCGCCGGATTTCAAGGCCTTCGCCATCAACCCCGAATTGTCAGTACCGGCCCATCTGCAGGTCGATTGGAGCAGCGCCGGGACGGTGGCGCCGTTCGCGACCTTGACGTCGACCGGGTTGACGATCGACCTCGCCAACCCGAGTTTGAGCGCCGCGGTGATCCGGATCGGATCCGAGAGCATCGCCCTGAGTTCTCTGGCCGCGACACCGCAAATCGTGCCACAGGCGGCGCCGGCTCCGCCGGCCGGACTGCCCGCCGTGTTCCAGCCGGTGTTCGCCATCGGAAATCTGTCCGGGGCCGACGCCACCACCATCACCGTCACCAACACCTTTGCGACTTTCGCGACTCAACTGCCGACTGCCATCGTCGCAGCGACCCCCGCGCATCATTTCGTGGCCGCGGGCGTCTACAACCGGGGTAGCAACACCTTTACCGCTTCCAGTATCGACGTCGTGAACTAAACTAACTCCCCACATGGGGAAGCTCATTCTTCGACTGGGTTTGGCCTGCGCGCTCTTGGCGGGGTCGCTGTGGCCCGCAGGTTCATGGGCGGCGGCAGATTCGCCGGTTCGCCCGCGGATCTGCCTGGTGCTGTCCGGGGGCGGCGCGCGCGGCATGGCGCATATCGGCGTCCTCAAGGTTCTCGAGGACCTGCAGATTCCCATCGACTGCATTGCAGGCACCAGCATGGGGGCCATCGTCGGCGGGCTGTACGCCAGCGGCATGACGGCCAAGCAGATCGATGCCACCATGCGTTCACTCGATTGGCAGGAGGCATTTCGCGATACGCCGCCGCGCCGGGACCTCGCGTTCAGGCGCAAGCAGGACGACCGCAACTTTCTGGTGCATCTGCCCCTGGGCCTCAAGCATGGAAAACTGCTGCTGCCGAAGGGGTTGATTCAGGGTCAGAAGCTTGAGGAAACCCTGCGCCAGCACACCCTGCCGTTCAGCAACACCACGGATTTCGATCTTCTGCCCACCCCCTTTCGCGCCGTGGCGACCGATTTGGAAACCGGCAAGGCGGTGCTCATGGATAAGGGCGATCTCGCCATTGCCATGCGCGCCAGCATGTCGGCGCCGGGGGTATTCGCACCGGTCGAATTGAACGGCCGGCTGCTGGTCGACGGCGGATTGGCGGAGAACCTGCCCATCAACGTGGCCCGAGCGATGCACGCCGACGTTCTTATCGTATCCGACGTCAGTTTTCCCCTGCAGGGGCGTGCCGCGCTCGATTCGGCGCTGTCGATTTCCAACCAGATGCTGGCGATTCTGGTGCGCAAGGACAGTGATCGCCAGCGCGCGACCTTGAATCCGCAGGACATCTTGATCGAGCCCAATTTAGGCTCGGCGACGGCGACTGATTTCAGCGTCCCTGCCAACGTCATCGCGGGCGGTGCCGCTGCGGCGCGCGATGCCGTGGCCAAGCTGTCGGTCTACAGCGTCGGCGATTCTGCCTATCGAGAGTACTTGGCGCGCCGCGCGGCGCGTGAGCCCGGCCTGCCGGCCATCCAGTTCGTGCGGGTCGACGAGCAATCCAAGCGTTACGAGAAGACCATCATGGCGGAGATGCAGCCGCTGGTGGGAAAGCCCCTGGATCTCAAGGAAGTGGGCAGGCGCATCACGGAGTTGTACGGCTTGGGGAATTTCGAGACCCTCGATTACACACTGGTGGAGC
>JBARBX010000119.1:0-5170 GCA_049793535.1 Steroidobacteraceae bacterium
GCGAACAGATGCAAATTGATGTCGCTGTAGTTGGTGGCGGTACCGGTGAGCACCGACCCCACGAGCCGCGGCTGAAACTCCTCCAGCATGCGCATGGTGTCCAAGGCGATGCGGCGCTGTTCCTTCAAGGTATGGTCGTGGGAATCGCGCCCGAACAGTCGCTGATGTGCCCGCAGCGCCGCTTCGATCTCGACGTTTTTCGGCAACACCGCAACGTCGTTCACGCCCAGACGATCCGCGGCCTTGCGCTTGGCCTGAAGAAACTCGCCGATGCCGTGTTCGGCCATGATGCGCGCCGCCTCCTGGGCGAGAGCGCTGCGCAAATCCTCGGCACGCTGAGAATACTTCTTGGGCATGGTCTACTCTTGTGCGAAGGCCTTTAGAATAGCGGTTTGTCGCCTTCGTTCGGGTTTTTATCCGGCCCTTCGTAGAGTTCGGATTTGGGCAGGTTGCCCTCCATGAATTTCTCCATGATGCCGTTGGGATCGTCGGCGCTTGCGAGCAGGCCCGTTTCGGGCGAAATGCGCGCGGCGACGATGCCCTCCGGCACCGGAACACCATGTCTCGGAGCGCCCGCCAGCGCCTCATGCATGAAGTAGGTCCAGGCCGGTATGGCCGTTCGACCGCCCTGCTCCCCTTCGCCCAGGGAACGATCCTGATCGAACCCCACCCACACCGTCGCCATCAAATCGCCGTTGAAGCCGTTGAACCAGGTGTCGTGGGCATCGTTGGTGGTTCCGGTCTTGCCGGCGATGTCTTCGCGATTGAGGGATCGGGCACGCACGCCCGTGCCCCTGCGGATGACGTCCGCCATCATGTCCGAGAGCAGGTAGGCGATTTGCGGCTTGATGATCGACGGCGCCAGTTTCTTTTCCGGGATCGTGGTCTTGCCGTCGTGAGGCGCCTCGTCGAGCGCACCTAAGCGCACGTTGCCGGCCGCGCCTCTGGCTGCGGCGGGAGGATCCGTGGCACGGCCGCATTCGGGGCAGGCGACGGCGGGATCGGCTTGGAACAGCGCCTTGCCCGCTGCGTCCTCAACCCGGTCGATGTAGTAGGAACTGACCTTGAATCCACCGTTGGCGAACGCGGAATACCCGATCGCCACCTGCAGCGGACTCAATTCCGCCGTCCCCAGCGCCAAGGTCAAATCGTCCGGCAATTGCGACTTGTCGAATCCGAACCGAGTGACGTAGTTGCGGGTGTAATCGCCGCCGATGGACCGCATCAGGCGCACCGACACCAGATTTCGCGAATGCACCATGGCTTCACGCAAGCGCATCGGACCGGCGAAGTTGCCTTCATATTCCTTCGGGCGCCAAGCCTGTTCCGTGCCGGTCTCGTCGATGACCACCGGCGCATCCAAGACCACGCTCGCGGGCGTATAACCCTTGTCGAAGGCGGCGGCGTACACGAAAGGCTTGAAACCCGAGCCTGGTTGCCGCCTGGCCTGTGTCACCCGATTGAATTTGCTCTGAAAATAGTCGAAACCGCCGACCAGCGCGGCGATCGCGCCGTCGCGCGGATCCACCGCCACCAGGGCGCTTTGCGCCTCCGGCACCTGCACGAACAACAGGGAATCGGCCGTCCGTCCCACGGTGTAGATCACGTCGCCCCGGGTCAGGATCTCGGCGGCCGACTGCGGCGCGCGATCGACCTTTTCCTCCGGCAATTCGCGTCTCGCCCAGGACAGCTTCTCCCAGGGCAGGGTCGCCGCGCCGATGTCCTTCACGTAGATACTCGCGCTCTTAGCCTCCACTTTGAGCACGATGGCCGGCCGCAGGCCTCCGATCACGGGAAAGTCCTCGAGCTGGCCGTCCCAGTCCTTGGGCGTCGGGAGCTTCGAGAGATCGACCTTGGCCGTGGCACCGCGATAGCCGTGGCGCCGATCGTATTCCAATAGGCCGGTGCGCAGCGCCACCGTGGCCGCGGCCTGCAGGCGCGAGTCGATGGTGGTGTACACCTTGTAGCCGGCGGTATACACCCCGTCGCCGTACTTGGCCTGCATTTCATTGCGAACCATTTCGGCCACGTAGGGGGCTTCCGCCTCGACCGAAGAGCCGTGAAGCCGCGACTCCATCGGGCTCAATTTCGCCTCGTCGTACTCGGCCTGGGTAATGTAGTTGAGCTCCAGCATCCGCCCGAGGACGTGCGCGCGCCGCGTCCGGGCGGCTTCCGCATTGGCGACGGGGTTGACCACGGAAGGAGCGGTGGGAATCCCCGCCAGGGTGGCCATTTCAGCCACGGTCAGTTGATCCAGGGTCTTGCCGAAATACACCTCGGCGGCCGCCCCGACCCCATAGGCGCGCTGACCGAGGAAGATCTTGTTGACGTACAGGGAGAAGATCTCTTCCTTGGTGAATTCGGCCTCCATCAGTAGCGAGATATAGATTTCGCTCATCTTGCGTTTCATGTCGCGGCGCGGCGTGAGGAACATGTCGCGCGCGACTTGCATGGTGATGGTGCTTGCCCCCTGGCGAATGCCGCCGGCTTTGAGATTGGCCATCGCGGCACGCAGAATCCCTTCCCAATCAACACCATGGTGCCTAAAGAAGCGATCGTCCTCGGTGGCCAGGAAGGCCTGGATGAGCCGTTTGGGGAGCTGGTCGTAGCGTACCGGGATGCGGCGCTGCTCGCCGATGGCCGCGATCAGTTTCCCGTCGCGGGTATATACCCGCAGGGGCACCTGCAACTGCACGTCCCGTAATGAGTTGACGTCGGGTAAGGCGGGCCTCAAGTAGACATAAGCACAGACATTGGCGAAGGCAATGAGGGCAATTACGCCCACTAGAGCTGCACAAATGCGCGAGATGAGAACTAGGTAACGTTTGGCCACAGAAAACCGTTCTAACTTATTGCACCGGCGATAGTGCACATGCATATTACCGCCGGACACATGGGCATACTCATCGAAAGATGAGGACGCAAAGCCACCGGTCCTCCGAGCCGCAAGCTCAAAGGACAGCGGGGTTGCCAGACCAAGCTTAACCAATCGCCCGAAGGCTCGGGCGGAGAGGTCTGATCGGATGAATCGACGCCTTCGTCAACACCTGCGGATTTGCCGTAGATCCCACTTTAGGCAGCCGTCGCGGCTCAAGCGCTCATTACCGTGAGTAGCTTCACGTTCTATTTAACAGTTTCTTGCTAAGTTTGCCCGGGCTAAGTTAATCTCGTGCACCAGTTTAGACCTCCAAGGTACTGACTGAAAAAGGAAAAACGCAGTGTGGTCCTTCGGTAAAAGATATCGTCCGCTGTTGGGACTTGACATAACTACCTCGTCGGTGAAGCTCATTGAGCTCTCGATGTCGGGCGGTCAGTACCGCGTTGAGTCGTATGCCGCGGAACCCACTCCGCACAATGCCATCAACGAAAAAGCCATCGTCGATGCCGAGGCGGTCGGCGAGGCGATTCGCCGCGCGGTGAAACGATCGGGCGCCAAGAGCCGTCTTGCCGCGATCGCGATCAGCGGCGACGCCGCGATCACCAAAGTGATTCAGATGCCGAAAAATCTCGGCGAGAACGAACTCGAGGGTCAGGTCGAAATGCAGGCCGACCAATACATCCCGTTTCCGATGGAAGAAGTCAGCTACGACTACCAAGTCGTCGGACCCTCCGAGAAGGATCCGGAGATGATGGACGTACTCTTGGTCGCGACGCGTACCGAGAATGTCGAGCAGCGCCAAGCCGCCGTCCAAGCCTCGGGGCTCACCGCGCAACTGGTCGACGTCGAGGCATTCGCGCTGGAAAATGCCTGCGCTCTGATGCGCCATCAAATGCCGGACGGCGGGCTCGACCGCACCGTCGCGGTGGTGGATTTCGGCGCGAGCAGCACGACCTTCAGCGTGCTGCGCGACATGCGGGTCATCTACACGCGCGACTTCGCCTTCGGCGGGCAGCAGCTCACCGAGGAAATCATGCGCACCTACGGGCTCTCCATGGAAGAGGCCGGGCGCGCCAAGAAGGAAGGCGGCCTGCCGAGCAACTACCAGCCCGAAGTGCTCGATCCCTTCATCGACGACATGACCCAGCAAGTCAGCCGCTCGCTGCAGTTCTATCTGGCGTCCGGCAGCGGCCGCTCGCAACCCGATCAGATCTTGATTTGCGGCGGCTGCGCCAACATTCCGGGCGTCGCGGAGGTCATCTCGAGCCGCGTCGGCGTTCCGGCGGACAAGGGTGACCCGCTCGGCAACATGAAGGTGTCATCGAAGGCCAAGGCGCAAGCCGTCGGCCGCGATGCCACTGCGTTACTCACAGCCTGCGGCCTCGCGCTGCGAAGCTTCGATTAAAGAGCTGCCATGCCGCGTATCAATCTACTTCCCTGGCGCGAACAAGAACGCAAAGTCCGACGTCGCGAGTTCATGGTCGCAGCGGGCGGCGCGGTATTCGCCGCCGTGATCTTCACTCTGGGCGGCAAGCTGCTGTACTCGAGCTGGACCGACTCGCAGAACGAGAAGAACACTCTGCTCCGCAATGAGATCAAGAAGCTGGATGCCCAAATTGCCGACATCCAGGATCTCGAGAATCGCAAGCAGCGCCTGGTTGCGCGCATGGAAATCATCGAGAAACTTCAGCGCAAGCGGCCCGAGATCGTGCACCTGTTCGACGAAATCGTGAAGACAGTGCCCGAGGGCGTCTACCTGACCCAGATCAAGCAGACCGGCAACAAGCTGGAGATTCACGGCGTCGCGCAATCGAGCACGCGTGTCTCGACCTTCATGCGCAACATCGATGCCTCGGTGTGGATGGATAACCCGGTGCTGCTGGTGGTCGAGTCCGCCAACAAGGACTCCGCCACGGGCGGCTCGAATTTCACCCTGACCAGCGACGTGGTCGGCGTGGACCTCGAGAACGGCGGTCAAACAACGGTCAAGAAGGTTGCCGCGAAATGAAGCTGCTCGATCAACTTCGTAGTCTCGACCCGCGCGACGTCGGCCGATGGCCGCTGCCGGTGCGCGGCTTCTTCGTTGCCCTGATATTCGCGCTGGTCGCCGCGTTCGCCTGGTACCTGTTCGTGTGGAACGACGACCGTCCCGTGCTGCTCAAGGCGGAGGCGGACGAGATGGATCTGCGCGCGCAATTCGAGAGCAAGCAGCAGCGTGCGGCCAACCTCGACGCCTACCGCGCGCAGCTCGCGGAGATGGAGCGCAGCTTCGGCGCCATGCTGCGCCAATTG
>JBARBX010000120.1:0-3203 GCA_049793535.1 Steroidobacteraceae bacterium
GCGCCCGCGTGCTGCAGCAGCACCATGGCGCGCACCACCGTTCCGTACGGCACCGACGTATCGGCCTTGACCAGCACCGGGGTTTGCGGATCGCGGCGCAAGAGCGCGGCCGTGCGTGCGCTCACGGTGGCCTCGGTGGCAGGCTTGTCGGGGTTCGGTCCGAAATTGACGTACAGACGCCCGCGGACATCGATGGTCACTATCAACGGTTCATGCTTGGCCAAGAACGCGGGATCTATGGGCTTGGCACCGGCCTCCGGCAGATCGACCTTGACCCCCTCCTTGAGCAGCGGCGCGGTAATCATGAAGATGACCAACAGCACCAACATGACGTCGATGTACGGCACCACGTTGATTTCCCCCATGAGCTTGCGGCGGCGAAGCGGCGCGGGCATGGGCGTCAGAGCCTCAAGCGTGGGCCGGGCGAGCCGGTCCGTGACGCTGCAGGATCGTGGAGAACTCTTCCACGAAGGTGTCGAAGCGCAGCTCCAGGCGGCTCACTTGATCGGCAAACCGGTTGTAGGCGATGACCGCGGGGATCGCGGCGAACAAGCCGATGGCCGTGGCAATCAGCGCCTCGGCAATGCCCGGCGCCACCGCGGCCAGCGTGGCCTGCTGTACGTTTCCGAGATTGTGGAAGGCGCTCATGATGCCCCACACCGTGCCGAACAGGCCCACATAGGGACTGGTCGACCCGACCGTCGCCAGCATGGCGAGATTTCGCTCTAGCCGATCCATTTCGCGCATCTGCGCGACCCGCATCGCACGGCGCGCACCCTCGAGCAACTGATCGGTGGGCGTACCGAGCTGGCGCAGCCGGCTGAATTCGCCGAAGCCGGACTCGAATATGCTCTGCTCGCCGGTGCCCTCCCGCCCCTTGGTCTCGATCCCGCGATACAGCGCAGTGAGATCGCCGCCCGACCAAAATGCCGTCTCGAACTGGTCGGCCTGGCGGCGCGAATACGCGATGACGCGCCCTTTCTTGAAGATGACGGCCCACGATGCCACGGAGGCGATCATCAGCAACACCATCACCGCCTGAACGATGAGGCTCGCATCGAGCACCAGGGTCCAGATCGACAAGTCATTGCCCATTGCGCCACTCCACGAATAAGTCCTTCGGAATCGGTCGCGGTTTCAGCGTGCTGGAATCGAGGCAGGCGACCCGCACGCGTGCATCGGTGAGATGTGCGTCGCCGCGCACGATTGTTTGCTTGAATACAATTGTGGCACCACTCAAGCGCTCGAGTTCCGCGGTGACGAGAATTTCATCATTGAGCACGGCGGGGAGCCGGAAATCCACGGTCACACTGACCACCGCAAACTGCAGCCGCCGCTCGGCGCGCAGCCGATTTTGATCGATACCGAGCGCCCGCAGCCAGTCCGACCGGCAGCGCTCCATGAACTTCAAGTAGTTGGCGTAGTACACCACCCCGCCCGCATCCGTATCCTCCCAGTAGATTCTCGCGCGGATGTCGAAGCGCTGCGCCGTCCGCGCGCTGGGCGCCGGCGGCATTACGGGGCGTCCCGAAACAGCGGTAGGTTCAAATCCCGGTCGATCGATGGCGCGGCGAGGCCGAAGTGCGCATAGGCGCTGCGCGTCGCAACCCGGCCGCGGGCGGTGCGCATGAGGAATCCTTGCTGAATCAGAAAGGGCTCGATGACGTCCTCGATGGTGCCGCGCTCCTCGCTCATGGCGGCGGCCAGGCTGTCGACGCCCACCGGCCCGCCCTCGAATTTCTCGATGACTGTCAACAGCAGCTTCCGGTCGAGCATGTCGAATCCTTGCGGATCCACTTCCAACATGTCGAGCGCCGCAATAGCCACCTCCGCGGTGATGAGACCGGCCGCCTTGACCTCGGCGAAGTCGCGCACCCGGCGCAGCAATCGGTTGGCGATGCGCGGCGTGCCGCGCGAGCGCTCCGCGATGCGGTGGGCGCCGTCTGCCTGGAGTTGCAGTTTCAGAATGGATGCGCTGCGGGTGACGATCTTCCTCAAGTCCTCGGTGGAATAGAATTCCAGCCTCTGCACGATGCCGAAGCGGTCGCGCAAGGGCGAGGTCAGAAGGCCGGCCCGGGTGGTCGCGCCCACCAGGGTGAACGGCGGCAGATCGAGCTTGATCGACCTCGCCCCCGGGCCCTCGCCGATCATGAGGTCGAGCTGCGAATCCTCCATGGCGGGATACAGGACTTCTTCGACCACCGGACTCAGGCGATGAATTTCGTCGACGAACAGCACGTCGCGCGGCTCGAGATTGGTCAGCAAGGCCGCCAAATCGCCCGGACGCTCGAGCACTGGACCTGAGGTCTGGCGCAGATTTACTTTCAGTTCATTGGCGATGATGTTCGCCAGAGTCGTCTTGCCGAGTCCCGGCGGCCCGAAGATCAGGACGTGATCAAGCGCCTCGCCACGATTGCGCGCCGCTTGGATGAAGATGTCCATCTGCGTCTTCACCGTCGCCTGTCCCACGTACTCGGCGAGACTCTTCGGCCGCACGGCGCGGTCGGCGGCCTCGTCCTCCCGCTTGGCGGGTCCCGCGACAATTCGGTCCTGTTCAATGCCCATGGTTGGCGCTCAGGCTCATGCCTTGACCGCCGCCTTGAGCGCGCGGCGTATGATTTCGGTGGTCGCGAGATCCGCGCCGTCGACCGACTTCAGCAGCCGGACCACCTCGGGAGGCTTGTAACCCAGGGCGATCAAGGCGCTGAAGGCCTCGCTTTGCGGACTTGCGGCCGGCCCCGTTCCCGCCGGGCTTCCGCCGGCGGCGGGCATCGACAATTTCTTCACGCTGTCGCGCATCTCGATGATCACACGCTCGGCGGTCTTGCGGCCGATGCCGGGAATGCGCGTGAGCATCGCGACATCCTCGGCTTCGACGGTGCGCAAAAAATCCTCCACGCTCGCTCCGGACAGAATGCCCAGCGCGATCTTGGGGCCGACTCCGGAGACCTTGAGCAGCCCGCGAAACAGCCGCCGCTCCCCGTCGGTGCCGAAGGCGTACAGGATGTGCGCGTCTTCGCGCACCACCAAGTGGGTGAACAATGCCACCGGCTCGCCGGCGGCCGGCAAGCCGTAGAAGGTCGACATCGGAGCTTCCATCTCATAGCCGACGCCGTTCACGTCGACCATGAGCATCGGCGGCTGTTTGACGGCCAACCGGCCCTTGAGAAATCCGATCACGCGCGCGCCGCCGCCCGCAGCAC
>JBARBX010000121.1:0-8409 GCA_049793535.1 Steroidobacteraceae bacterium
CCTTTGCGGGTTCGGACGCGCCCTATACCGGTCTCCTGCTGAGCATGATCGCCATCGCCGAGCGGCCCCCGCGAGAGCGCCAGGCCTGGAAAGCCTTCTTCGATCACTACGTGTTTCGCAGCAACGGTCATCCGCTCGCGCATCTTCCCTCTGAACAGCATGGCATGCTGGGTCCGCTCAAGGACAATTACGCCAAGATCCGCGCCCTCGTCATGCACCGGCTGCGCGGCGGCTGAGTACGCACGACGCGGATGCCTTCGGGCTGCGGTCAGGCGGAACAATTTTGTCGGATGAAATCCTCATGCGCCGGCATTGTTTCCGCGCACTTGCGGACCACGTCGCGGATATTGACCAGGTTGTCGTTGACGCGCTGCGGGTCCAGCAGATTGACCAGGGGGTCATCGCTTTCCGGCATGATGTTTTGGCCGACCATGACGTACAGCCAGCTCTGCGTCGGGAACAGCTCAAAGTCCTCGCGCAGAATGCGGCCATGGCTGCGGAACAGCTCGATTCTCTCCTGCAGGCTGTCCGGCTTCGAGACGTTGCGGCAATAGCCCCACAGGGCGCCCTCGTTGCGCTCCGTCATACTGTAGTGCAGGACCAGGAAGTCCCGCACGCGCTCGTACTCCATCCCTAGTATCTTGTTGTAGCGCTCGATTTCGGCGCTTCGGAAATTGCGGTCGGGGAACAGCGTCAAGAGCATGGTGATGCCGCGCTGGATGAAGTGAATGCCGGTGGATTCCAGCGGTTCGAGGAAGCCCGCCGACAATCCGATCGCCACACAATTCCTGCTCCAGAAGCGCTTGCGGCGGCCGGTGGCGAATCGAAGCTTGAGCGGGTCGGCCAGTGCCTTGCCCTCGATGCTCGACACCAGCTCGTCCTGCGCCGCGGTATCGCTCACGAAGTTGCTGCTGTACACGTAGCCATTGCCTATGCGGTGCTGCAATGGAATGCGCCACTGCCACCCCGCCGTCTTGGCGGTGACCCGAGTGTATGACGACAGGGCGCCGGTTTGTTCACAGGGCATCGCCACCGCGCGATCGCAGGGCAACCAGTGATTCCAGTTCTCGTAGCCCGCATGTAAGGCGTCCTCGATCAACAGTCCGCGAAATCCAGAGCAGTCGATGTATAGATCGGCCTCGACGCGCTCTCCGCTGTCGAGGGTCAGCGCGTCGATGAATCCGTCCTCGGACCTGAGCGACACGGAATTGACGCGGCCCTCGGTTCGCTCGACGCCGCCCGCCTCGGCAAGGGTTCTCAAATACCGTGCAAACAGCGACGCATCGAATTGCAAGGCATAGGTGATTCCCGCCAGGGGAGAATTTGCCGCCGGGACGGGCCGCATGAATTTCCCCGCGTATGCCGCCATCGCCTGCAGCGAATATTCCTCGAGCCTGCCTGCCTTGCCCTCGCGCAGCGCTTTGAGCCAGTAGGCCGAAACGGCCAACGGCCCCATGTCGAGCCCCGTCTGGCCGAAGGGATGCATGTAGGAATGGCCGATACGCGTCCAATCCCTGAACTCGATGGCCAATTTGAAGGTGGCTTGGGTCTTGCGAACGAGGTCGTTCTCATCGATCCCCAACCCGCGTATGTATTCCATGATCGGAGGGATGGTGGCCTCGCCCACGCCGACAGTGCCGATCTGCTCGGACTCGATCAACCGGATGCGCACCTTGAGCGATTTTAGAAACCTGGCAAGGCTCGCGGCCGTCATCCAGCCCGCCGTGCCACCGCCCACGATGGCGATGCTCCTGATGGGGGTGGCCGTCACGGCGTCGAAGGCGTCAGCGCTTCGGATGCATTGGTCCGATAGTCGCGTTCAATGATCTTCACCTGCGGAATTATGCCACGGGATCGACAGTGCAGTTGCCCATTGCTCAACTCTCAACAGCATTCAGCAGCACCTGTTCGAAAGCGCGGACGGCCAAACGGTTGCCGTCGGCCTTGGATGCCGCGCGTCGAATCTTGTCGCGCCGTGCCGCCCAGAGATCGGCTGCTCTGCACTCCTCTGCCCAGCGAGTGGCGATCTGCACATACTGGTCGCCTGACATGGCAATCCCATCGGTGATCTCGATCTGCCGGAGGAGTCCCGCGGCCAGGCGCTGCCGCAGAAATTCGCCCTCCCACGTGACGATGGCCAGGCCGCGATGAATCGCAGCCCACGCGGTTGTGTAGCCGGAGAAGGCGGGACAGTCCAAAAATATATCCATCTCATCCAAAAAGCCGGCAAATTGGCCCTGCGGCAGCCACGGCATCACCCGCAGGTACGCGTCTGGATCGAGCCCTTCCACGCGGAACGCGGCCGCCAGCCTATCGCGCAGCCTGGCCGTGGCCCACGGATGAGTGTGCGACGACGCCAGCCAGAATTCGCTCGGCCCGGCGTCTTTGGCGATGCGCGCCAACAGGACATCGTCCGCGGGATCGAATTTGATCGGTTGCTGACACAGCGCGAACCGCACGATATGCCCTTGCCGATCCGGGCCATTCCACTGCTGCGCCGGGGCCGCGGCCAATTCCGTGCAGACGCCGGTTCCCGGCAATCGAATCAACCTTTCTCGATAGTGCGTTTCGGCTCCCGGCCCTTCCAAGAGGTCTCCGGACAGAAACATATTCATGCTCGGCATCCCCGTGGTCACCGGATGCCCCCAACCGGCAACCTGCAGCGGCGCCAGCTTCAGCGCAGCCAACGCGCCAGTGGTCGGATCCATTCCCACTTCGGGATAGAACAGCACATCGGGCAGATCCTGCGCGATCCTCTGCAGCCAGCCTTCTGTCGACTTGGGTCCCTGCACGAAGCGATCGACACGGCTTCTTGCCCAATCCGTTTCTTCGTCGATCGTCGAGCCGGTATGGTAGAGGAGGATTTCGAAGCGACTGCGATCCATATGGGCAATGAATCCACGCAGTACCACATCCCACACCGGGTGGTGGCGCACTTGACCGCTCACCACCGCCATTCGAATGCGATTGCGCCGCGGCTGAAGGGTCCGCTGTGCAACGATCTGCTGTCCCCAGTGGACCGCCGACTCTGCGCCCACCAGATCTCCGTAACGGGATAGTAAGGCACCCACATCCGACGGCCGGTACGCCAAATAAAACGGCTGATGGCTGCCTACAGCACCCCCCAACCGGCCGGGATTGGACCGGCTCCAGGCGCAGAGCTCATCCAGTGATTCCGAGAAATTGCCGGCAGCGCCGATACTGTCGGCAATGCTTTCCGCAAAGATGGGAATCACGGCGATTGCTGCGCCCAGCCTTGCCGCGGCATAGTCGGGCTTGAGCGCCAGCGCCTGCCCGTAGCGGGCCACCGCCTCTTGCAACCTGCCCTGCTCGCGCAGCGCATTGCCCAGGTAGTGATGCGCCTCGGGATAGTCCGATTTGTGGGTCAATGCCAGCGCAAAACCGGCCGCGGCCTCCTTGAGTTTTCCCTGTCCCAAGAAGACAGTGCCGAGGTTCAAGTGCGCCTCGGCCAAGTCCGGTTTATGGCGCAGCGCCCGTTCAAATGAGGCCACGGCTTCCGCCAACTTCCCTTGCGCCTTGAGAACATTGCCCAGGTTGCTATGCGCCTCGGCATAGTTCGGCCGGAGCGACAGCGCCCGTCCGTAGGAGGTCACCGCCGCAGTCAGATTTCCTTGTGCCTGCAGGACATTGCCCAGGTTGCTGTGCGCCTCGGCGTTGTCGGGCCTGAGGGCCAGCGCCCGCTCATAGGAAGATGCCGCCTCCGCCAGATTGCCCTGCGCCTGCCGCACGACGCCGATATTGAAATGAGCCGCCGCGAGATCAGGTGCCAAGGCCGACGCGCGCCGGTAGGAGAGCACTGCCTCCTCCAATCGGCCCAGTGCCTTGAACGCGTTGCCGAGATTGTTGTGGAACGCCGGTACTCGGCCGTTCTGCGCAATGGCCTTGCCTATCATGTCCACGGCCACGTCGTTGCGGCCCGCCTGGTGCGCAAGGACCCCGAGAAAATGCAGCGCATCGACATGATGCGAATCGGCAAGCAGAACCTGACGATAGAGCTGTTCCGCTTCGCTCAGGCGCCCGGCCTGATGATGCCGCAGGGCGGCGGCGAACAACTCTTGAACGCCCCCCGGCGCCTCTTTCGACACGAGTTTCGCTGACCGCAGCGCCCGTCAGGGCATCTTCATCCCGGGCATGGCCGAGTGATCCATGTTGTCGTGCCCGTGCGCATCGTCGTCGGTCGCCCACACCCTGCCCGGGTCCTTCTCGAAGGGATAGACGTGGACCATCCACCCGAATATATGCGGATGGAACTGCCCGCCGGCGGCCTCGCATTCTTCCTTCGTCGTGATCGAGCCCAGCAGGCCGAACTTTGCGCCGGGTCCGAAGTACGCGGCTTTCTGATCGGCGGGTGCCTTGCAGAAGTTGGTGTGCTGGTGCCAACGCGCAATGCTGAGGGGAATGCGCTCGTTGATCTCATCTTCGGTTGCATCGACGCGATCGGTGTACATCGCGCCCACGAGCTTGTATCCCTCGTCCGGCGTCTTCGTGTACAGCAACGAGGTCGGCTTCAAAGGATCGAAGTGCGATCTCGCCTCCAGTGCATACTGGTACTGAGTGAAGTGATATTGGGCCTGCGGGATATTGGGAAGAAAAATCTTATAGCCGTCCGCCAGGGCCTTGTGGTAATCCTGATACGGCGCCATGGCCGCTCTGGCGCTCTCGAGCACCGCATCGGCCTTCTCGCGATCGCCGCTTTGCAAAGGCCGGAGCGTCGTCATGTACATGTGGCCCGCCATGTGTGCCATCGCCTCATCCGCCCACGCGGGCGCCGCCTCCCCGGCCGACACGATGCAGGCACAGAAGAGCGCGGCGCTGAGCGCGCCGTGGCGGAGTCGGCCAATCACCTGGGGATGCTGCAGCACTTTGGACCTCGCGGCATTCGAGTTCGGGGAATGGTTACTATTACCTCTCCGATGGCCTCAGTCAATTTCGAGCGCCGCCGCGCAACGCGGCCGAGTCTAGGTGCATACTAACGAAGTGGCATCCTCCCCTCCCAACCCGGTGACGATATCGGTCAATGAGCAGTGTCAGGTGTCCGCTCTGATGCAGAGCCCGGAGCGCGCAAAGGCCTGCCTGGTGCTTGCGCATGGCGCGGGAGCGGACATGCACCACGCCTTCATGGCCGCCGTGGCTGAGGATTTGGAACGCGTCGGCGTCGCCACATTGCGATTCCAGTTTCCCTACACTGAAAAGCGCGGCAAGAGACCGGACCCGCCCGCGCTATGTCACGCCACGATACGTGCGGCGGCCGCAGCCGCCCACGCGCTCGCGCCCTCGATCCCCTTGTTCGCCGGCGGCAAGTCGTTCGGCGGCCGCATGACCTCGCAGGCGCAGGCGAAAGCCCCCCTGGCTCACGTGCGCGGCTTGATCTTCTTCGGTTTTCCGCTGCACCCGCCCAAGCAACCATCCATCGAAAGAGCCGAGCACCTGGATGAGGTCAAAATACCGATGCTGTTTTTGCAAGGCACCCGCGATGCCTTGGCCGAATTGCCGCTGATGGAACCTCTGGCGCAGCGCTTAAGCGAACGCGCCACGTTGTCCCTGATCAAGGAGGCGGATCATTCGTTTCACGTGCCCGCCCGGTCCGGCCGCAACGATGCCCAAGTCAGGCGGGATATGATCGACATCCTGGCCGCCTGGGCCGGCTCGGTCTTGACAGGACGCGCCTGATGACGGTCGCGAGACGCCTGGGTTTTCCGGGATGCATGTTCGCCGCATCGCTGATCGCCGCCTGCGCCGCTTCACGTCCGGCAGCGGACAATTACCCGTCGGCGCTCGGGCTCTACGATCGGGCCAAGGATCTTCCCGGCTTTGCGGACTATGTGAATGTGTTCGTCCGGTCGCAAAATGCGCGGCATCTGGACGAGCGCTCGGGTTGCTACGCCAAGAACATCGGCGAAAGAATATCGCTGATCTTGGTCGTCGATCGCACCGGGAAAATTGTCGCTGCCTACAGCGACAGCAACACGGCCAAGGCGAAGTGCTTCAGAGCCGCCTACAAAGGGGCACAGATGCCCATTCCGCCTTTCATTCCACTGCCCGTGCAGTTGGTGATGCGTTAGCATCCCACCGCGGCGCCGTCGCTGCGCGGATCGCTTGCGCCTTGGAATCCGCGCGCGCTCGAGTGCACGATCGCACCGGCGTGGCCCATGATGGGGTCGAACGCGGCCACACGCTCCACGGGGTGACCGGCGGCGCGCAGAGCGGCGATGATCTCATCGGGAAAACGGCTCTCCAAACGCAGCGCGGAGTGCGACTCTCCCCAGGTGCGGCCGAGCACCCAGCGCGGAGCGGAGATCGCGTCCTGCAGATCCTGTCCGTAAAACGCATAGCGTGAGAACAGGGCCGCCTGCGTCTGCGGCTGGCCATCTCCACCCATCGCGCCGTACACCATGGTGCGGCCGTCGGGAAAGCGTGCGAAGGCCGGATTCAAAGTATGAAAGGGCTTGCGGTGCGGCGCGAGCACATTCGGCCCCTCGCCGCCGAGCCGAAAGGCAGCGCCCCGGTTCTGCCACAGGAAGCCCGACTCCGGCAATCCCACCCCTGAGCCGAATTCGAAATATAAACTCTGAATGGCGCTGACGGCGCGTCCGCCGGCGTCGATCGCCCCGAACCAGGCGGTGTCGCCCTCCCCCGCATCGCCCTGCCAAGGCGCCGCGCGCCGCGGATCGACCAGCGCGGCATTGCGCTCGAGTTCATGCGCAGTCAAGTAGCCCTCCAGCATCGAGCCGTCGTCCTCACGATGGCCCACCTCCCGATCCCGGATGGCGAACGCCAGCTTCGTGCTCTCTATGATTCCGTGGAGGTGCGCAAAGCCGTCCGGCCGTGCGGCGGGCAGCCGCGAGAAAATGCCGAGGATCAGCAACGACGCCAGTCCCTGCGACGGCGGCGGGCAATTGAAAAGCTCGGCGACGGGCAGCGTGAGTCGCAGCGGGCGGCCGACGGCGGCACGCTGAGCGGCGAGATCGGCTGCATTTAGCGGCACGCCGGCGGCGGTCAGTTCCGCCGCTATCTGGCGGGCGAGTGTCCCCGAATAGAAGTCCGATAGTCCATCGTGGGCCAGTGTCCGCAGCGTTCGCGCCAGAGCGGGCTGCAACAGGACAGCGCCTGCGGCCGGCGGCCCTCCGTCGATGAAGTGAAGCGCGGTAAACCCGGGCACGGCCTCGAGCGCGGAGCGGAACCGGGATGCCGCCTCGGCGTGGCCGGCCGTGACGACGGTGCCGCACTCCGCGAGCGACGCCGCCTCCGCAAAGATGCGAGACAGGGACATTTGGCCTCCCCATTGACGGCTGATATCCCAGGCCGCGCCCCAGGAGGACACTGCGCCGGCCACGGTATTGGCCGCCAAGGGCCCGCGCCAGGGGATTTCCCGAAGACCATGGTCCCTATATAGAGAGTCGCTGACGGCGCCACCCGCGCGGCCCGCCCCATCGATGGTCACCGGCACCTTCCCCGGTTCGGCGATCAACCAGAATGCATCGCCGCCGAGACCGGTCATGTGTGGATAGACGACGGCCAGCGTGGCTGCGGTGGCCAGTGCCGCTTCGATGGCATTGCCTCCTTCAGCCAGAATGCGCGCGCCGGATTGCGCGGCCAGCGCATGCGGAGCGGTCACCATTCCGGTTCGCATGGCTAGGCGCCGATCAGCCAGTGAAGCGCGGCCGACTCCTCCGTGAATACGGCGACGGCACCACCCCGGTTGCGGGCGACGGTTTCGAAGAAATGATCGACCAACTCAGATCGCGCCACCACCGCCATCATCATTCGGCGGTCCGCCCGCTTGGCAAATTCCGTGCCGAGTTGATACTTCTCGAAAGTACCGACCGGCGTCGGTAGGCTCATCAAATCGACGAGCACCCGCCAGACATTGTGCGACTGGGTCTCCGCGAAGACCCGATCGAGCACCTGGAGGAGACCGCCCCGTGGCGCAGGCCCGCGGAGGGTCACGCGCAGATAGGGTCCCTCCGTTGTCACCATGACATCAGGTTGATCCATGCCCGCCCGATCTTAACGCGTTAATTGCAGCCCCGCATGCAACCAATCGCGCGGTGCCTGGCACCTACGCTTGATCAATCCGCACCATCAACGCAGGGAGCACTCGCATGCACAAGACACCGGCATCTGGCTTGACTTTGTTCCGGTTCATCATCGTCGCCGGATTGGGGCTCTCGGCGGCATTCGTCCGCGCCGCGGATACCGATGGCCCATTCATCCCGCGCACCGTCAATTCTTCGACCGTACCGCCCAGCGGCGACGTCAATCCGTACGGAGTGGCTTTCGTTCCCGAGAATTTCCCGGGCGGCGGTACCCTCGCCGGCGGCGATGTACTGGTCAGCAATTTCAACAATGGCGCCAATCTGCAGGGGACCGGAACCACCATCGTACAAC
>JBARBX010000122.1:0-1527 GCA_049793535.1 Steroidobacteraceae bacterium
CGATGTCGCGGTAGTCGTACTCCGGGTGGTACTGCACTCCCCAGAAGGTGCCGCGCCCGGCGTTGAATGACGCCGCCTGCACGCCAAAGTCGTTGACGGCGAGCAGGGCGGCGCCCGGGGGCAGCGAGGCGATCTCGTCGCGATGCACGGTGGGCGCCTCGAATACCACGGGCTTGCCGGCGAACAGCGGGTGTTCTCTGCCGGCTTCGTTCAAGAGGATGCGCCGGGCGAACCCGAACTCGCGGCCGCGCGGATTGGCGCGCACCAGGCCACCCGCGGCGGTGACCGCCACCTGCAGTCCCCAGCAGCTACCGAAGAAGGGTACGCCCGCGGCAAACACGGCTTTGACGAGTTCGATCTGCCGGTCCACCGGGGCGCCGCCGTTGTAGATATTGAGTGCCGAGCCCGTCATCGTGACGCCGTGGTAGCTCTCGAGCGCCACCCCCGCGGGCAGCGCGGCGCCGTCCGCCGCACATACGATGTCGACATGCAGCGCCGGCTCGATGCGGCGCAGAATCTGCGCGTACCCGGTTCCTGAGTCATAGCCCAACGCCGCCCTCAGCCGTGCTCGAAGCTCGGCGACGTTGCCGTCGATGACCAGAATCCGCGCGCCGTTCATTGGCGTGCGGCTCATCGCGCGACGCTCATTGCGTCCCGCTCACAGGGTGCCGCTCGGGCAAGCGGCGGCGTCCACGGCCTCGAGCCTGCCGGCGACGGCGGCCCGAAAGATGTGTTCCAGCTGCGCGGCGTTGACCGGAATCGGATTGCCGGAGGCGGAGGGGTCGATCTCGGCCTCGCGGCCGATGATGGCGGCCTTGTCGGCGCTCACGCCGATGTCGGCCAGCGAATGCGGAATCTTGAGCTCACGGCGCAGGTCGAGCACCCAGGCGAGAAAGCCGTCGAAGCCGCGCGTCGGCAGGTCGAGCACGCGGCTGATCAGGTCGGTCTTGCCCTCGATCGCACGCCGGTTGAAGGTGATGACGTAGGGCAGAATGACGGCATTGGTGAGGCCGTGATGGGTGTTGAACCACGAACCCACGGGATGCGCGATCGCATGCACGCCGCCCAAACCCTTCTGGAAGGCCGTGGCGCCCATGGAGGCGGCGGCCAGCATCTGCGCGCGCGCCTCGATGTTCTTGCCATCCGCAAAGGCTCGCGGCAGGAAGCGGTGGATGATGCGCATCCCTTCGAGCGCGATACCATCGCTAAGCGGATGAAACCCCGGCGCGCAGAATGCCTCGAAGCAGTGGACGAAGGCATCGATGCCGGTGGCCGCGGTCACGGCGGGCGGCAGTCCGACCGTGAGTTCCGGATCGGAGATCACGATCCGCGGCATCATTTGCGGGTGAAAAATGATTTTCTTCTGATGCGTGTCCTCGTTGAGAATGACGCCGGCGCGGCCGACTTCCGAGCCGGTGCCGGCCGTGGTGGGCACCGCGACCACCGGTGCGATGCCGGCGGGGTCTGCGCGAGTCCACCAGTCGCCGATGTCCTCGAAATCCCACAGCGGGCGCGTCTGCCCCGACA
>JBARBX010000123.1:0-1831 GCA_049793535.1 Steroidobacteraceae bacterium
ATGCCGACGCGGCCATGCATCACGCGAAGAAATCGGGCCAGGGAGGGCTCGAGTTCTTCAACAAATCCATCAGTACCCGCGCCGCCAAGCATCTGTCCATGGAGGCCGATCTGCGCAAGGCGCTGGAGCGAGGGGAATTCACCCTGAACTATCAGCCGCGGCTGGCGCTCAAGGATCTGCGCGTCGAGGCCGTCGAGGCCTTGATCAGGTGGCGGCATCCTCAGCACGGCTTTGTCGCGCCCGCCGAGTTCATTCCGCTGGCCGAACAGAACGGCATGATCGTCGAGATCGGCGACTGGGTGCTGCGCGAGGCGAGCGCACAAGTGCGTCGGTGGCGCGATGCGGGGGTGCCGCGCTGGCAAGTCGCCGTCAACGTGTCGGGCGTGCAGTTTCGCGACGGCAGTCTGGTGTCGCGAGTATCGCGCGCCATCGACGCCGCCGGCATCGAGCCGCGCATGATCGAGCTCGAGTTCACCGAAGGCGCGCTAATCGAATATTCGACCGCGGTGAGCAAGGCGGTGAAGTCGCTCAAGGCGCTGGGCGTGGCCACAGCGCTCGATGACTTCGGCACGGGTTACAGCTCGCTGTCCTATCTGCGGCATTTTCCCATCGATACTCTCAAGATCGATCGGGTATTCGTGCGCGACATAGCTTCGAAAAGCGGCGGCAACGCGCCGCTGGTCGATGCCATCATTGCCATGGCCAAGAGCTTGGGGCTGGCGACCGTGGCCGAAGGCGTGGAAACCGAAGCCCAATGGCAGTATCTCAAGACGCGCGACGCGAATCAGGTGCAGGGCTATCTATTCTGCCGCCCCTCAGGGGTAGCGGAATTGGAGCGCTGGCACGCCGATTGGCTGCACGCGCATCAGGTGAATTCGGCCGACGTCGCGTAGCGGAATCAATGGCCGGTCAGGCCCGCCAGGGCCGAGGCCAGCAGCCGGCCGCCCAGATGAAACGCCTCCCGAGCGACCGATCGCACGCCGTTGAACATGGTCGCGAATTCAAACGCGACGACGATTAGCGCCGCCTGGAAGACCCGCGGCGAACGCCGTTCGAAGAGCAGGAGGCGGCCGGCGATGCGCCGGTTCACGGGAGTTGCGTTCATGCCATACGCAAACAGGGCGCCCAGGGCCATGCCCGCGAAGACGTCCGTCGGGTAATGCAGACCGTAGTAGACCCGCGGAAGGCTGACGATGAAGAGGGTAAATAGCAGCAGTCCCAATCCCGTGCGCCACGAAACGAAGCACAGACCGGCCGCGAGGGCGGAAAACATCACGGCATGGTCGCTGGGGAAAGCGCTCCAGTCCACGAAGCCCAAGGCATCCGGCGCCGCCGGCCAGGCCAAATGCAGAGCGGGTTCGAAGCGCGGCCGCAACCGGAAGGGCAAGGTCTGCGCCATCACCCGCGCCACAAACAAGCCGCCGACCGCGGCGATCATTGCGCCGAGCAACTGTTCGCGCGTGCGTTGTGCGGTCGCGGGAGCCGCTTGCCGGAACCAGTACCAACAGAAAACCGCCATGACGAACACACCGTTCGCGAGACTTGCGTGCGACAGAGCCTGCATCGCGCCGTCGAAGCTTGCGGAGCGACCGACCAGCGACGTGAGCGCAAGGAGGATGCGATCGTCGATGCGAGTGGCGAAATTGGACCACATGGTTGAGCGGCGGGGTCGTTCATTTCCTCGTGCGGCGCCAGACCACTTCCGCGCCGTGCTCGTGGCGTGCGAGCACGCGGGCCAGCACGAACAAGAGGTCGGATAAGCGGTTCAGGTATTTGAGCGTCTCGGGCGACACAGACTCACTGCGCGCGAGCGACCAGCAGCGGCGCTCCG
>JBARBX010000124.1:0-6087 GCA_049793535.1 Steroidobacteraceae bacterium
TCACCCTGCTGCTCGATGACAGCGAGGAGCGCGGTTCTCCGGGATCGCGAAAGCTGATTGCGGCCTTGGCGAGGCAGCACGATGTGGAATTCAACATGGAGCCCGGCGATCCGCCCGATGCCCTCACCGTGTGGCGCAAAGGCGCAACCGGCATCCGCATTCAAGTCGCAGGACGGGCCGCCCACGCCGGAATGGCTCCGCAGGATGGCCGCAATGCCGCCGTCGAACTCGTGCACCAGCTAGCGGCGCTCGAGGGCGCGTTCCCGCACTTCGGCGCCGGCACCACGGTAAACCTGACCATTCTCAAAGCCGGTGAGCGCAACAACATCATTCCAGACGATGCGGAGGCGATTCTCAATGTGCGCTACCGCAAACCGGAAGACTTCGCGGCCGTACTGTCCCGAGTCGAGGCCGGCGCGGGCACGACCCTGGTTGCGGATACCCGGGTCACAGTGAGCCACGAGACCGGGTTCCCCCCGCTCATCGAAAATGCTCGAATCGACGCGCTCGCCGCCCGCGCTCGGGCGATCTACGCCGAGATCGGCAAGACCCTGGAAATGTCGGGCAATGGCGGTGCCTCCGAATCGGCGCTCGCGATGACCGAGGGAACGGTGGCGCTCGACGGCCTCGGCTACGTGGGAGGCGACTTTCACACCGACCACGAGTGGATCGATTTGAACAGCGTCGTCCCTCGGCTGTACCTGTTCACGCGCCTGCTGATGGAGACGGGAGCGAACCCCCCGCGCGAGTAGACCTATGTCGCCGATCATTCTCTGTCCCTCCTGTGACTTGGTGCAGCGAGCCGCAAAAGCCCCCGAACAAGGCCGTACCCAGTGCGCGCGATGCCGTGCCCCCTTGCAACGCGCCGCAGGGGCAGCCTTGGACACCGCCATCGCCCTGGCGGCATGCGCCTTGGTGCTCCTGTTCCTGAGCAATGCCTACCCCCTGGTCGAGATGCACGTCAACGGCAGTACCCGCGAAACGACGCTGATCGGCGCGGCGCTTGGCCTGTATGCACAGAACTACGATAGCCTGGCCGCGCTCGTACTGCTGACCACCGTGATCGCCCCGCTGCTGCAGATAGCGGCCTTGCTGTACCTGCTGCTTCCGCTGCGCCGTCAACGGCATGCACGCGGCCAGGAGACCGTGTTCCGCCTGTTGGCGAGAATACGGCGATGGAGCTTTACCGAGGTGTTCCTACTCGGTGCGCTGGCCGCGTTGGTGCGTCTGTCGACTTACACCTACCTCGTGATCGGAATTTCACTGTGGTCGTGCGTCTTGCTGATGTTGTGCCTGTCCGCGCTCGCCAGCATCACCTCTCCCGAGCAGATATGGCGATGGATCGAGAGGAGCCGGGCATGAGCGGCGTCGTCACCGGCCGCAGCCTCGGTCTGCTCGTGTGCCTGGAATGCCGGACGACGGTGCGCGCCGCGGCGGAACCCCACGCACGCTGTCCCCGATGCCGCGCAGCCCTGCACGCCCGCAAGCCGTACAGCCTTCTCATCACGACGCTGCTGGTCATTGCCGCCGCCATCCTGTACGTGCCCGCGAATATGCTCCCGGTGATGGACTCGCGCACCCTCATCGACGATGAATACGATACCATCCTGAGCGGCGTGCTGGTGTTGTTGCGCTCCGGCTCCTGGCCGATCGCGTTGCTGGTGTTCTTCGCCAGCATCGTCGTACCGCTGCTGAAGATTCTCGCATTGGCGGTACTCATTTTTTCGGCCTGGGCACGCTGGCCGCGCGGACGCTTGCAGCGCAGCGCGTTGTTTCGGATGGTTGAATTCATCGGACGTTGGTCGATGCTCGATATCTATGCCATTTCCCTGTTGGCCACCTTGGTGCAGGTCCAATCCTTCGCCTTGGTCATCGTCGGCTGGGGCGCATGGGCCTTCGCCGCCGTGGTCATCCTGACGCTGCTGGCGGCGCGCACTTTCGACGAGCGGCTGCTGTGGGACGACCCCGAATGACCGAGCCCACCCCCTCTCCGAGCCTGGACGATCTTCCCGAAGCGCTACCCGCTCCCTCGCGCTGGTCGGGCCTGCCGTTGATTTGGATTTTGCCCGCCGTGGTCGTTCTGGCGGGCGCCTTCGTCGTCATCCATGAGAAGCTGGCACAGGGAACCAGCATCGAAATCCGCTTCCACAACGCCGAGGAGCTGGAAGCGAACAAGACCAAGATCCGCTACAAGGATGTGGAGATCGGCGACGTGCGCGACATTCACGTGTCCAAGGATCGCAAGGAGGTCATCGTGTCCGCGATGATCCATCGCGACGCGAGCGACTACCTGGTGGAGGATACCCGCTTCTGGGTGGTGCGCCCGCGAATCTCGGCCGCCGGAGTCACCGGCTTGAGCACGCTGGTGTCCGGCGCCTACATCAGCGTCGATGTGGGACAGGCGACCCAGCGCAGCAAGCACTTCGTCGGGCTGGAGGTGCCCCCGATCGTCACGGCGGATTTGCCCGGGCGGGAATTCGTGCTCAATACGGACGATTTGGGTTCGCTGAACATCGGCTCGCTGGTGTTCTATCGGCACATCATCGCGGGCCAGGTGGTGGGCTACACCTTGAATCCCGGCGGCAGCGGCGTAACGCTCACGATATTCATCAATGCGCCCTTCGATACCTATGTCACGGCCGCCGCGCGCTTTTGGCAGGCGAGCGGCATCGACATGTCGATCAATTCCGACGGAGTGAAACTGCGCACCGAGTCGCTCACCTCCATCCTGCAAGGCGGCATCGCCTTCCAATCGCTGCCCGGCGTCGAGACCAGCACGGTGCCCGCCGACACGGCGTTCACCCTGTATCCCGACCAAGACCGCGCCATGCGGCCGGTCGACACCGAAACCAGCGCCTTCGTCATGTACTTCAAAGGCTCCCTGCGCGGCCTCTCGGCGGGTGCGCCGGTCGAACTGCACGGTATCGCGGTGGGCGAAGTGAAAAGCGTGGACCTCGAATACGACCCGCACGCCGGCGCGCTGCGCTTTCCGGTCGTCGTGGATCTGTATCCGCAGCGAATTCGCGGACGCAAGACGGCCGCGGCCGCCCGATCCGCCGGCAAGCCGAGGCCGGATTCCTCGAGCCGCGCGTTGTTCGACAGCTTGGTGGCGCACGGTATGCGCGCCGAATTGAAGGTAGGCAACCTCTTGACCGGGCAGCAATACGTGGATCTGGACATGCACTCGGATGCCCCCGCGGAAAAGGTCTGGTGGAATGAGCAACCTTCCATCTTCCCCACCGTGTCGAACGGGCTCGACGAAATTCAGGATTCCATCGCCAGCATCGCCCGAAAGCTCAATAAGGTCCCATTCGATCAGATCTCCTACCGTCTGCTCTCCACCATGACGACCCTCGAGCAAACCCTGAAGAGCACCGACCAACTGATGCGGCACGTCGATGGCAGCCTGGCGCCGCAGGTCGAAGCCACCCTGGCCGAAGCCCGCGAGGCGATGAAAAATGCCAAGGAGCTGCTCGCGCAGGACGCACCCCTGCAGAGCGATCTCAGCGCAACCCTGCTGCAGCTCTCGCGGGCGGCGAAGGCGGTGACGGCACTGGTTGATTATCTCGAGCGTCATCCGGAATCCCTGCTGCGCGGCAAACCCGGAGACTCACCGTGAGAGCATCATTGACCGCTGTCGGTTCGCTCATGCTGCTCTGCGCCTGCGTGAGCAGCCGGCCGGATCACTTCTACATACTGAGCGCGTTGCCGCCGGGCACGGGCGAGCTGCGCCCCGCTGCGGAGCTGCAGGCCACCCTCAAAGTGACCCTGCCGCCGTGGGCCGACAGCGAGCAGATGCTGCTCAATACCTCGACGGGCGAGGTGGTCGTCCTGGAACATGAACGCTGGGCCGCGCCTCTCGCCGACCTGGCGCGCCAAACCTTAGGCGTAGACATCGAGCGCCGGCGCACCGACATGACGGTTGCTGACCGCGAAACCAATCGCTCCAATACCCCCCCAATCGACATCGCAGTCGACGTGGTGCAGATGTCCGTGCACCGGGGAGAGAGCGCCCGCATCGAGGTTCGCTGGCGAATTCACGACCCGCGCACCGCCACGGATACGGCCGGCGGCGGCGAGTTCGCGGCGGCCTTGGGCGGTAACGGCTACGCCTCCGTCGCCCAGGCACTCAGCGAGTGCCTGGCGGCGCTGGCGGATCGATTGGTGCAGCAAATTCGATGAAATATCGTCAACTGGGGAACAGCCGGCTCACCGTATCGGAGATCGCCTTCGGCTCCTGGCTCACCTTTTCGAACGGCGTCCGGAAGGACAACGCCATCGCCTGCGTACACCGCGCGCTCGATCGCGGCATCACTCTGATCGATACGGCCAATGTCTATGGACGCGGCATCGCCGAACAAGTTCTGGGCGAGGCGCTGCACGGAATCAGCCGCGATAGCTATGTATTGGCGACCAAGCTCTACTTTCCGATGAGCGGCGCGGATCGCGGCCTGTCGCGGGCGCAGATCTTCAAGCAATTGGAGGCATCGCTGACGCGGCTACACGTGAGTCATATCGATTTGTACCAGTGCCACCGGTACGATGCCGAGACGCCGCTCGAGGAGACCATGCAGGCCCTGAGCGAGGTGGTGAGGGCCGGCAAGGTCAGGTACATCGGATTCTCCGAGTGGCCCATCGATCGCATCGAGGCCGCGCTCGCCATCCCCGGGGTCGAAAAATTCGTCTCCAGCCAACCCCAGTACTCCCTGCTTCACCGCGGTCCGGAGCGGGCGTTGCTGCCGCTGTCGGCGCGCTCCGGCATCTCGCAGATCGTTTGGTCGCCGCTGGCCCAGGGCGTGCTGACCGGGAAGTACCTTCCGGGTGCCGCGGTGCCACCGCACAGCCGCGCCGCGGATGACTCGATCAATGATTTCATCAATCGGGAGTGGCTGGAGACGAAAGTCCTGCGGGCCGTTCAAGCCCTGCGGCCGCTGGCAGCCCAAGCAGGATTGACCCTGCCTCAATTCGCGCTGGCCTGGGTCCTGCGGCAGCCGAACGTCGCTGCGGCCATCATCGGGGCATCACGGCCTGAACAGGTCGATGTGAATGCCGCGGCCTCCGGATTTGCGGTGGCAGCGGAGCTCTTCGAGAACGCCGAACGAATCATCGGCGATGCTATCCTTCCGGAATGAGAGTCGGCGCAGCGTGAGTTTGGATTGGCGCATTTTTGCGCTCGGGTCGGCGTTCTTCGCCGCTCTGACGGCGATTTTCGGCAAGGTGGGCGTGTCCGAGATCAATTCCGATCTTGCCACCTTTTTGAGAACTCTGGTGATTCTCCTGGTCACCGCACTGCTGGTGTCGGCGCGGCACGAATGGCAGTCCCCCGGCAATCTGTCGACCAAGGGCCTTGCATTCCTGGTTTTATCGGGCGTCGCGACGGGCCTATCTTGGCTTTGTTACTACCGCGCGCTGCAGACCGGTCCGGCCTCGCGCGTGGCCCCCATCGACAAGCTGAGCGTCGTCCTGGTGGTGCTGTTTGCGATACTGTTCCTCGGCGAGCGGCTCTCTTGGAAGGTGGGCGTGGGCGGCCTGCTGATCACTGCCGGAGCGATACTCATGGCGCTGTGAGCGCGCGACAGGCGTCGCTCCATATAGCGCGCGCCCATTGCGCCAATTGGGCGGCTTCGGCCCACCGATCCGACAATTCTCGTCCCTGAGAATCCGTGAGTGCATAGTCGGGAGGACCCAGCTCGCATAGAAATACCAGCGACGAATCAGCGTGCGCGTGCCGCGCCAGCCACCCGGCAAACCCCTGCCGCCACCAGTCGCGGAACAAGGCTACCCACTTCGCGTTCTGTGGAAAGTCGAGGGCCACTTGGATTTGTCCGCGCGCCGCCACCCGTCCCTGGAAGGAGTCGGACCGATCGAGCACCTTGGCGATCAACTTCTGCAGGGCCGGCGTCGGCGGACAGGGCATCTCGCGATCCACGACGTAGTGCGACAGATCCGCGGCCAGGCGCATCCGCGGGATCGCCTCCAACAGCTGCACCGTTGTGTAGAGGTCGTTGGTGATGCAGTTGCGATGCGTCTCGAACTGAATGGGCATCGACTCCTGCTCGGCCACGCGCAGCCAACCCTCGATCACCG